>JAYVAP010000779.1:0-3706 GCA_043750915.1 Spirosoma sp.
GTCTCTAAATGCGCCCCTCAACAGGCCCTTCGCAATCTGCAAACGGCTTATCAGCACTTCCACCGTATTCAGAAACCCTCGGGCTATAAAAAGCGTAAAACTCTTCATAAAATGGGCGCGGTAGTGACCGTTCTGGAAGGCTTGCCGCAGTTTAAAAAGAAAGGTCAGCACGACGGGTTTTATCTGGAAGGCAGCATTCGCACTGATGGAAAAGGAATTAAACTGCCGCATCTGGGATGGGTGCGGTGCGCCGAGTTGTTGCCTGATTGCCCAATCAAAAACGTTAGCATTACCCGCACTGCCGATCATTGGTTTGTCTCGTTTAGAGTAGCCTTTGAGCCGGTTAAGACCGAAAACCAATCGGATATAGTCGCAGCGTCCACTGTAGGCGTTGATTTGGGTATTAAGACGCTGGCAACGCTCTCGGATAATACTGTTTTTCAATCTGTTAAGCCCTACAAACGTCATAAACGAAAACTCAAACTGGCCCAACGAAAAGTCAGTAAGAAGTATCGCAAAGGCGTAAAAAAACAGAGCAAAAACTACGCAAAAGCACAAGCCAAAGTAGCCCGTCTTCACGCCCGGATTGCCAATATTCGGGCTGATGCCCTGCACAAGCTCACCACCCATCTGGCCCAAAACCACAGCCGGATTGTGATTGAGGATTTGAATGTGCGGGGCATGACAAAAAACCATAAACTGGCTTCGGCCCTTCTGGACGGCGGTTTTTTTGAGTTCAGACGGCAACTCACTTACAAAGCCGATTGGTACGGTTCGGAGGTTATTGTGGCCGACCGTTTCTTTGCCAGCAGCAAGACTTGTTCGGGTTGCGGTTGTAAGAAGTCGGTGCTGAAACTGTCGGAGCGAACCTATCACTGCGAGTCGTGCGGTTTGCAGATAGATCGCGATTTGAATGCGGCAATCAATTTGAAGCATTACACCGTGAGTTACACGGGAAGTGCCTGTGGAGCGACAAACAACCGAACAGACTTGTCTGAACGGGTCGCTATGAAGCAGGAAGCTAACGGCGGTCTGAGCCATGTTCAGATTTGTGTAGGTTTAGCGTAACGGTGTCGGTCATAGCACTGGCAAAGGTACAGGCAGACTCATTGCCATTGATGCGTGCTGATGGTATCGATTCCAAAATTAAGTCAGGATATTTGTGGCCTTACCCGATGATACAATGCCCAGCCTGATCCTATTCGACGACCCTGCCATCCGCCCCGCGCTGCTGCCCTTCACTTTCACGCGGCCCGTGGCCGATTTGCGGGTCGGTATTCTGACCATTGCCGAGAAATGGACGATCCGGCGCGGTGTTGCCCCGTCGTTTCTGACCGAGCCGTATTTGCGGGATAAATACCCCGCCCAAACCACCTCCGACAACCTGTATGTCAATGGGGCCGTTTGCCCAACCGACGACCTGGTGGAGCGGCTCGAAACGCTTTTGCCGGGCGAAAGCCTGATTACGCCCGGCGGCCTGCTGCTGGCCCTGCGCACCAACCGCCCGGTTGCCAAATCCGGTCAACTGGCGGGCCTATCACAACATCCCCACCTCTTCGATGCGCCCGTGCCCACCATGCGCCACCTCTGGAGCCTGATTGCGGCCAATGGTAACCAGCTGCGGGCCGACTTTGGCCTGATAACCGCCGGTCGTCAGTCGCAGCTTATTACGGACCCGTTCACGCAGTGTTACGCGCCCGAAAATGTATTTATCGAAGAAGGTGCCCGCATCCGGGCCTCCATCCTGAACGCCGAAGACGGCCCCATTTATATTGGCCGGAATGCCTTAGTGAGCGAAGGCAGCGTGCTGGTGGGTCCATTTGCGCTGGGCGAAGGGGCCATGGTGCATTATAACGGTAAAATGCGCAGCAACACGAGTGTGGGGCCATTTTGCAAAGTTGGTGGCGAAATTGGCAACTCCATTTTGTTGGCCAACAGCGGCAAAGGGCACGAGGGCTACCTCGGCGATTCGGTGGTTGGCGAGTGGTGTAACCTCGGGGCGGGCACCAACACCTCGAACCTCAAAAACGACTATACCACCGTTAAACTCCACAGCTACGTAACGGCGGCTCTGGAAGATACGGGGCGGCAATTTTGCGGGTTGATGATGGGCGATTATACCAAAGCTGGTATTGGAACGCTGTTCAACACCGGCACAGTGGTTGGGGTCAATGTCAACGTGTTTGGCGGGGGGCTGCCGCCAAAACACATCCCTTCCTTCTCGTGGGGCGGGGCCACCGATGGCTTCACGCCCTACCGAATCGACAAAGCTGTGCAGGTGGCCCGCCAGGCCTTTGGGCGACGGGGCAAAACGTTCGATGCCGTGGAGGAAGGAATTTTACGGGCCGTTTATGACGCATCGACGGGCAAAGACGTTCGTTGATACACACCTATGCAATTCTCCGAAATAATTGGCCACGACGATACGAAGCAGCTGCTTTTGCGGGCGGTGCAAAACAACCGCCTGGCCCACGCGCTGCTGTTCGACGGGCCGCCGGGCAGTGCCAATCTGGCCCTGGCACTGGCCCTGGCGCAGTATGTCAACTGCGAAAACAAACCGGCATCAGGCAAACCAATGTCGGCAGATATGGCTGGCCCGGATGCCTGCGGGTACTGCGCATCCTGCGTAAAAATCCGGAAACTGGTTCACCCCGATCTGCACATGGTGTTTCCGGTGGCTAACATGGCAAAGGGCAAAACGTCGGAAGCGTACCTGACCGACTGGCGCCAATTTCTGCTCGAAAACCCCTACCGCACCCTGCCCGACTGGCTCGAAACAGTGGGTGCCGACAATAAGCAGGGCAACATCTCGGCGGAGGAAGCCCGCAATATCCTGCAAAAGCTATCGCTGAAAGCCTACGAAGGGTCCTACAAGATCATGCTCATCTGGCTGCCGGAACTGATGAATGTGACATCGGCCAATGTGCTGCTGAAAGTGCTTGAGGAGCCGCCCGCCCAAACGCTGTTTCTGTTAGTGACCAACCAGCCCGACAAACTGCTCATCACCATCCTCTCGCGCGTGCAGCGGGTGGCGGTTCGGGCGTTTACCGACGAAGAGGTAGCCACCCACCTGCGCCAGCACCTGAATCTCGATGAAGCCACCGCCCGGCGCGTTGCCTACCTCGCCGACGGCAACCTGTCGGTGGCTTTGGCCCTCGGTGGCCCCGGCAGCGGTGGCGCAGCCTCGTTGGGCCAGCACAGCTGGTTTGCCGAATGGATGCGGAGTTGCTACCGGCAGGATTTACTCGGGTTGGTGAAACAGGCTGACCAGTTCGACGGTTTCAGTAAGGAAAAACAAAAAGGGCTGCTCAACTACAGCATCCGGCTCTGCCGCGACCTGTTTCTGTGGCAACAGGGAGCCGGGGCGTTGCTGCGCCTGCCCGATGACGAGCTGGATTTTGTGAAGAATTTTTCCAAAGTGCTCACCGTCGACCATATCGAACGCATTGTTGCCGACCTCAACGAAGCAGCCTATCACCTGGAACGCAATGCCCGCGCCAAAATGATTATGCTGGATATATCACTCACATTCAGTCGGTTAATGAAAACAAAACTGTAGCGCAGTTGACTGATGTACCAAAATAAGCCGGATCTCGGCGCAAGGCACTACCATGAAACCCAAACAACTGATTGGCATGACGGACATCGTCGATTTTCCTGATCTGGGCCTGTTCGACGTGCCGGCGAAGGTCGATACGGGGGCGTT
>JAYVAP010000780.1:0-2647 GCA_043750915.1 Spirosoma sp.
CTGTTTGCCGCGTTTAGGCGTTAGCCCGTTTTGGCGTACCTTCGCACCATGCCTCAGCGAATTATTCGGTTATACCAACGGGCTTATCAGGGTCTCTCGCCATCGGTGTGGCTGCTGGCGGGGGTGATGCTCATTAACCGCTGCGGCACCATGGTACTGCCGTTTCTGACGCTTTACCTCACCCAGCACCTGGGCTTTTCCGTGACGGATGCGGGCATTATCATGGCCGTTTATGGCGCGGGCGCGTTTGTGGGTACGTTTATCGGCGGGCGGCTCACCGACCGGTTTGGGTTCTATTACGTTCAGTTAGTGAGCTTGCTGTTTGGGGGATTTTTTTTGCTGCTGCTCCGGTTCGTAACGGGCTTCTACGCCCTCTGCGGCAGTGTTTTTGTGTTTACCCTCTTTGGCGACTCGTTCCGGCCCGCCAATCAGGCCGCCATCGCTTTTTATTCCCAACCCGACAACCGCACCCGCGCGTTTTCGCTCAACCGGCTGGCCATAAACCTCGGCTGGGCGGTTGGTGGCGGGCTGGGCGGCTGGCTGGCCGGAATCGGCTACGGGTTGCTGTTCTGGGTCGATGGCCTCACCTGCCTGGCGGCTGGGCTGGTGCTCTGGCGATGCCTGCCCGTGCCTGACCCGCAGCTTGCGGCCACTAATCTGGCGGCTGCGGGGCCAGCCGCCAACAACCGGACAGAACGGCCCGCGTTGCCCCATCACGATCCGGTGTTTGTGGCCTTCGTGGGTTGCTCGGTGTTGTATCTGACGGTTTTCATGCAGCTTTTTAGTATGGTGCCGCTCTATTTCAAACAGGTACTGGGTCTGACCGAAAGCCACATTGGTGCCCTGATGACCCTGAACGGATTGCTGATTGTGGGTGTTGAGATGGCCTTAGTGTACCGGATCGAGCAGCAAAAATGGGACAAAACAAGTCTGATTGCCACGGGCGTTTTGCTGATGGCCGTCTCCTACGGGGTGCTGGCATCGACTACAACCGTCTTGTTGGCACTGGTTTTCATACTGCTCATCACCATCAGTGAAATGCTGGCGATGCCGTTTATTCAGGCATTCACCGTGGAACGGTCCGGTCTGGCCACGCGGGGGCAATATCTGGCCCTCTATGCCATGGGCGGAGCACTGGCCCAAACGATGGCCCCGGTTTTAGGCTCGCAATGGGTGGCCCATTTTGGTTATTCGGTCCATTGGATGTCCATGGCGGGTGTCAGCATCGTGTCGGCGGGCGGATTCTGGTGGGTGGGCCGCAGGGTGCGCAAAAAAAAAGCGACTCGTTTGCACCGCATTCCAACCAGCCCGGCGGATTAGGGGTCATATCGACGAAAAAGACCAAACCCCCTTATTCGCCGGTTGTTTATGATCCCATTTTCCTCCGCCCCAAAACAAACCGACACCACAACCGCCCCCGTTTCGCCTGGCCTGTTGTTCCCGAATCAGCTAAATAATCAGCCCGATGGGGTTATCGATTTCGTGGCCATCTACCGGTATTTATACCAAAAACGGTATGTTTACGTGGGCGTAACGGCTGGCTGCAACGGCTATGGTTTGCTGTTAGACCGGTCGTGCCAGCCAATGGAGGGCCCCGATGTAAGTTATCCCGACTTTTCCGACGAAGCCACCGAAAAAGTCCTCCTGTGGCAACGCCCTGATTAATTCACTAACCCGCTCACTGTACCTTGAAACTCTGGCAAAAAGAAGGCGTTTCTACCGCCAACCAATCGGATGCCCTGCGCATCGAACAGTTTACCGTGGGGCGCGACCAGGAAATGGACCTCCATCTGGCTCCCTTCGACGTGCTGGGAAACCTCGCCCACGCCCACATGCTGCAAACCATCGGCCTGCTTTCTGCCGATGAACTGGCCAGGCTGAATGGGGAACTGATTGTTATTTACCAGCAAATTCAGGCCGGGCAGTTCGTGATTGAGCCGGGCGTGGAAGACGTTCATTCGCAGGTGGAACTGATGCTGACGCGGGTGCTGGGCGATGTGGGAAAAAAAATTCACGCCGGCCGGTCGCGCAACGATCAGGTGCTGGTGGATCTGAAACTGTTTACCCGCGACCGGCTCTGGCGGGTTGCCGAGGCCACCAAACGCGTTTTCGACCGGTTGGTGAGCCGGTCGGAGCAGCACAAAGCCGATTTGCTGCCGGGCTATACCCACCTGCAAATTGCCATGCCGTCATCTTTTGGGCTGTGGTTTGGCGCGTATGCCGAAGCCCTCGCCGACGATATGCTCGTGCTCCAAACGGCCTATCGGCTGGCCAACCGAAACCCGCTTGGGTCGGGGGCGGGCTATGGCTCGTCGTTTCCACTTAACCGCACCCTCACCACGGAATTGCTGGGTTTTGAGGGAATGCACGTCAATGTGGTGTATGCGCAGATGAGCCGGGGCAAAACCGAACAAACGGCCCTGACCGCGCTGGCCACCGTGGCGGCAACGATCTCGCGGATGGCCATGGACATTTGCCTCTACAACAGCCAGAACTTTGGGTTTCTGACCCTGCCCGACGCGCTCACCACGGGCAGCAGCATTATGCCCCACAAGAAAAATCCCGACGTCGCCGAACTGTTGCGAGCCAAAGCCAACCGCCTGAGGGCATTGCCGATGGAAGTAACGCTGGTGATGAGCAACCTGCC
>JAYVAP010000781.1:0-10198 GCA_043750915.1 Spirosoma sp.
TTGATATTCAGGACGTGGGCACCCGCTTTTATACCTACATCAGCACCATGCACTACGTGATGGAAGCCTGCGCCGAAACCCACAAACCGCTCATTATTCTCGACCGGCCCAATCCCAACGGCCACTACATTGACGGGCCGGTGCTCGATCCCAAATTTAAATCCTTTGTGGGCATGCACCCCATTCCGGTTGTTCATGGCCTGACGGTGGGCGAACTGGCCCGGATGATTAACGGCCAAGGCTGGCTCGGACCGGGCAAACTATGCCCGCTCACGGTGGTGCCGGTCAGAAACTACACCCACCAAACGCCCTACGTTTTGCCCATGCGTCCCTCGCCAAACCTGCCCAATCAGCAGGCCATTTTGCTGTATCCGTCGATTTGCTTTTTCGAGGGAACTGTGGTGAGTATTGGTCGCGGCACCGATAGGCAATTCCAGGTTATTGGCTCACCCTTCACGCAGTATGGTCCCTACCAGTTCACGCCGGTTGATAAGCCCGGTGCCAAAGACCCGCCTTTTGAAGGGAAGCTGTGCTACGGACTGGATTTATCGACCGTACCGATTTCGAGGAAAGGTCTGATGATGAACTATTTCTTCGATTTTTTTAACCGCGCTTCCGACAAAACAAAGTTTTTTCTGCCCACAAATTATATCGACAAATTATACGGCAGCGATCAGCTCCGGCTTCAGTTGATGACGGGCGTGTCGGAGAAGTTTATTCGCCAAAGCTGGCAACCGGGGCTAAATGCCTATAAGCAGATGCGCCGGAAATACCTGCTGTACCCGTAAGAAATCATGAATCATGGCCGGGCAGGTGCGGGCTGATTCCCCCGTTCGGTTCGCATAACGCGCCCTGTTTCTTGTACTTTCCGCTGGTGGGCCTACCTTTGTACCTTAGAGACCCATTCATGGCTACCGAACAGATTCTGATTCTTGATTTTGGTTCGCAGTACACCCAACTCATTGCCCGCCGGGTGCGCGAACTAAACGTTTACTGCGAAATTCATCCCTACAATAAACTTCCTGATATTGGTCCTGGTGTGAAGGGTGTCATCCTGTCTGGTAGCCCGTCGTCGGTGCGGGATCAGGATTCTCCCGATGTACACCTGGCGGCCTTTCGGCATAAACTGCCCATTCTGGGCATTTGCTACGGTGCTCAGTTGCTGGCCCACAGCAGCGGGGGAGAGGTGCAGGCATCGGCCATTCGCGAATATGGCCGGGCCAAACTCGGCACCGTCGATGCAGGCAGTCCGCTCATGCGCGGCATCGATGCCCATTCACAGGTCTGGATGTCGCACGCCGATACGATCACGACCGTTCCTGATACCTTCAACATTATTGCTTCTACCGATACCGTTCGGGTGGCTGCGTTCGAGATAACGGGCGAACCCACCTACGGCATTCAGTTTCACCCCGAAGTGACGCATTCGCTACAGGGTAATGTGCTGCTGCATAATTTCGTGGTCGACATCTGTGGCTGTTCCCAAAACTGGACCGCCGAATCGTTTGCCGATACAAGCATTGCACAGCTGAAAACAAAAATAGGCAACGACAGGGTTGTGCTGGGGCTGTCGGGCGGGGTCGATTCGTCGGTGGCCGCCACGCTCATTCACCGGGCCATCGGCAAAAACCTCTACTGTATTTTTGTCGATAACGGCCTGCTACGTAAAGATGAGTTTGAGGGGGTGCTGGAGTCCTATAAAACGCTGGGCCTGAACGTGAAAGGGGTCGATGCCAAGGCGCAGTTCTACCGCGCGCTCACGGGCCTGACCGATCCCGAAGCCAAGCGCAAAGCCATCGGCAAAACGTTTATCGAGGTATTTGACCACGAAGCCCACCTCATCGAAGGCGTGTCTTGGTTGGGGCAGGGTACTATTTATCCCGATGTGATTGAGTCCGTGTCGGTCAAAGGGCCGTCGGCAACCATTAAGTCGCACCACAACGTGGGGGGCTTGCCCGATTTTATGAAACTCAAGATTGTGGAGCCGCTCAATACGCTCTTCAAAGACGAAGTGCGGGCCGTGGGCCGAACGCTGGGCTTGCCCGAAGCCATTTTGGGGCGGCATCCGTTTCCCGGTCCGGGTCTGGCCATTCGTATTCTGGGCGATGTTACGCCCGAAAAAGTGGCTATTTTGCAACAGGTGGATGCGCTGTTCATCGACGGCCTCAAACGCGACGGCCTCTATGACAAAGTCTGGCAGGCGGGTGCCATGCTGTTGCCGGTGCAGTCGGTGGGGGTGATGGGCGACGAGCGAACCTACGAGCGGGTGGTGGCCCTGCGTGCCGTGACGAGCGTAGACGGCATGACCGCCGACTGGGCGCATCTGCCCTATGAATTTCTGGCCAACATCTCCAACGAAATCATCAACCGCGTCAAAGGGGTAAATCGGGTGGTCTACGATATTTCGTCTAAACCACCGGCGACCATTGAGTGGGAATGAGTGCCTGGAACTACGAACCTGACCGGAGGGCCGCTTACGGGCGCGGTTTTTTTTGAGAGAGACATACCTGGCCGTTAAATTTGTTATTCCCAGCCACCGCCCAATTCCCGGTATAGGTTTGTTAGCGACAAGAACTGCACTCGTTTGGAGTTGATTAGGGCCAGTTCAGCTTCCAGTACGCTCCGTTGGGCCGTAATAACTTCTAAGTACGTGGCGTAACCACTGCGGAACAATTCGTTGGACGTGGTAACGGCCTGTTGCAGCACCCTGACTTCTTCGGCCTGTAACTCGATTACCTGCTGGTAATTCTCCACGCCCCGCAGGCTCGTAGTTACTTCGCTGAAACCGTTGACAATGGTTTGTCGGTAACGATAAAAAGCTTCGCGGCTCTGCGCGACCGATCCCTGATAATTAGCCCGCACAAACCGCCGGTTGAATACGGGTGCTGATAGCCCGCCCAACAGCCCCGCAGCCAGAGAAGCCGGATTTACGAGCGTACTCACCCGGAACGAATTCAGCCCCAGATAGCCCGTCAGGTTCAGCGTGGGCAAAAATTCGGCCCGAGCTACCTCCACATCCACGTTAGCGGCTTGTAAGTCCCGTTCGGCCTGCTGTATATCAGGCCGTCGGAGGACCATCTGCGCGGGCAGGCCCGTGAGCACCTCGCCGGGCAATTCACGGAATTGCAGTGAAAGTCCCCGCGCAATGGGTTGCGGGTAGCGCCCCAGCAGGCGATTTAACTGGTTTTCTGCTTCGATGATTTGCTGACGGACCTGCCCCTGTCGGCTCCGGGTGTTGAGCAATTGGGCGGCAAACTGCTGCACGGCCAGTTCGGTCACCCGCCCCGCCTGCTTCTGAATCTGGACCAGTTCAAGTGCGTTTTTCTGGTAATCGATGTTTTCCTGAATAATTTCCAGTTCACCATCTAAGGCCAGCAGGCTGTAATAATACCGGGCAACCTCAGCCACTAACCCCGTCATCACCACCTGACGGCCCTTTTCTGATCCCAGCAGCCTTATATAAGCCGCTTTGCGCCGGCTGCGGAGCTTCCCCCAAATATCTACCTCCCAGGTGCTGCGGGCACCCACAAAAAAGTCGGGCGTTGGGTTAGGAATCACCCGACTGCCATCAACATTAGGCGAGAGGTTCGTATCGAAGTTACCCACACCGTTGAGCGTATTGCGCCCGTAGCGGTCCAGTCCTGCGGAGGCTACCGCGCTTATTTGGGGAGCCAGAAATCCCTGGCTGTAGTTGAATGTAGCTCTGGCCTGCTCAATGCGCTGCGTGGCGATACGGAGGTCGAAATTTTGTCTTAGTGCCGTATCAATGAGGGTCACTAAGTTCTCATCGTTAAAAAAAACACGCCAGTTCTGGTTGGCAATGCCGACCGAGTCGGTTTGGCTGCCAAACGAAACCGGTGCGGGCCGGGCGCTGAGTGGCAACAGCATCTTGGGCACCTGGCAACCACCCAGCAATAACAAACTCATTAGCACTATTGAAATAACAACTGCTTTTACGTTAGGAATGAACGGGATTTTCATGGGCATGTGACTGGGTAGTAGAAGACTGTGTTTCGGTGGGGCGAGCGGGTAGGTCAGCATCAGGCGAACCATCGCTACTGGATGGCCTGATACCAAAACGTTCGCTCAGTTTAGTGAAAAAGACAAACAAACCGGGCACGATGATCAGTCCAAACAGCGTACCGACGAACATACCACCGGCCGCAGCTGCGCCGATAGAACGGTTGCCCAAAGCCCCCGCCCCCGATGCAATGCAGAGCGGAATCAGCCCGGCAATAAACGCGAACGAAGTCATCAGGATGGGCCGTAACCGCGCCACCGACCCCTCAATAACGGCCTCCACCACCGGCAACCCTTCTTTATAGCGCTGATTGGCAAACTCAACAATCAGAATGGCGTTTTTGCCCAGCAACCCAATCAGCATGACCAGGGCCACCTGCGCGTAGATGTTGTTTTGCAGGCCCATCAGGTAGAGTAGACCAAATGCCCCGAAGATGCCCGTTGGCAGCGATAATAACACGGACAAGGGTAAAAAGAGACTCTCATACTGCGCCATCAGCAGGATGTATACGAACAACAGGCAAATTGCGAAGATGTACAGGGCCTGGTCGCCCGAAATGATCTCCTCCCGCGTAATGCCCGACCATTCGTAGCCGAAACCTTTGGGCAGCTCTTTGATGGCCACCGCCTGAATGGCTTTGATGGCATCGCCACTGCTGTAGCCGGGAGCCGCATCGCCATTGACCATCGCCGAGGTATACATGTTATAGCGGGTCAGCTGTTCGGGGCCGTAGACCCGCTCCAAGCGGATGAAGTTGGCGTAGGGCACCATCTCCCCCTGATCATTTTTAACGCGCATGTTCAGCACATCATCGGGTTTGGTGCGGTAGGCAGGGTCGGCCTGCACCATCACCTTGTACATTTGCCCGAAACGAATGAAATTGGAGGCATAAAAGCTACCCATCAGCGTTTGCAAACCACCCATGGCGTTATCAACGGATACGCCCTGCTGAGCGGCTTTTTCCTGGTCAACGTGTAGCAGGTACTGGGGGAAACTGGGGTCGAAACTGGTAAAAGCATCGCCAATTTCGGGCCGCTTTTTCAGGGCCGCAATGAAGCGGTCAGATGCCTGAGCCATCTTGTTGAGATCGCCACTTTTGCCCCGGTCCAGCAGCCGCAGCTCAAAACCACTGGCATTGCCAAAGCCTGGCACGGTGGGGGGCGGGAAGAACTGAATGGTCGCATCAGTGATGGACCTGGTCTTTTCGGTCAGCCGGTCCATCAGGGCCTGGATCGACTCGCTCCGCTGGTCCCAGGGTTTGAGGTTAATCATACCCATGCCGTAGGAAGCCCCCGCCCCGTCGGTCAGCAGGCTGAACCCGGCCAGCGTCGAGACGTTTTCGACCGATTCTTCTTCCGAGGCTACGGCTTCAATGGCATCCAGCACCCGCTCGGTGCGCGAGACGGTGGCCCCTGGCGGGGTGGTCACGTTAACGTAGATCATGCCCTGGTCTTCGGTGGGGATGAAGCCCCCCGGCAGGATAGTGGCCAGCCCCCACGTTCCGGCAACAAAGGCGGCCAGCAGCCCCCATGTCACGGCTTTCAAGTCAACGATGCGGTTCAGCAAGCCCCGGTAGCGGGCCGCTAACCATTCGTAGCCCTGGTTGAACCGGCGAAAAAACCGCCCTAACAGGCCCTTCTTTTCCCCGTGCATCGGCCGCAGCAGCAGAGCGCACAGCGCGGGCGTGAGGGTGAGGGCGTTAATCCCCGAAATGACAATGGCAATGGCCAGCGTGAGCGAAAACTGCCGGTAGAAAATGCCCGCCGGCCCCGACATAAATGCCACCGGGATAAAGACCGCCGACATCACCAGCGTGATGGAAATAATGGCACCTGCAATCTCGCCCATGGTAACCAGCGTAGCCTGACGGGCAGACAGGTGGTCTTCCTCCATCCTGGCGTGTACGGACTCAACCACCACAATAGCGTTATCCACTACGATGCCGATGGCCAGCACCAGCGCAAAGAGTGTGAGCAGATTGATTGAAAAGCCAATCATACTCATAAATGCGAACGTGCCCACCAGCGCAACCGGCACGGCCAGTGCGCAGATCAGCGTGGAACGCCAGTCCTGCAAAAACAAAAATACGATGAGGAACACCAGTATAAAAGCCTCAAACAGGGTATGGAGCACAGCCTCAATTGAGGCATCTAAAAAACGCGACACGTCGTAAGCGTAATTATAGGTCATGCGGGGCGGAAAAGAGCTTTTCTGCAATTCAGCCATGCGCGTTTTCACATTGGCAATCACCTCGCGGGCGTTGGAACCAGGCCGCTGCTTGAGCATGATAGCCGCCGAAGGTCGCCCGTCGGTTTTCGACAGGATACCGTAATCCTGTGAACCGAATTCCACGTCGGCCACGTCTTTCAGCCGCAGCAGCGACCCATCGGGATTGGTGCGCAATACGAGGTTTTCGTACTGCTTAGGCTCGAAGAATTTCCCCGTATAGCGCAGCACGTACTGAAGTGTCTGCGGGTCGCGGTCGGCACTTTCGCCCGCCTTGCCGGGGGCGGCTTCGACATTCTGCCGTTTTATGGCATCGACCACCTCGGCTGCCGACACCGCATAAACGGTCATACGGTCGGGTTTGAGCCACACGCGCATGGCATAGTCGCGATTGCCCATGATGGCCGCAAAACCCACGCCCTCAATGCGCTTGAGCTCGGCCAGGATGTTAATGTCGGCAAAGTTGTAAATGAATTTTTCGTCGACAGCGGGGTCTTCACTGAAGACGTTGAGGTACAGCAGCATACTGTTGACCTCTTTTTCGGTGACAACACCGGCTTTTATGACCTCAGTGGGTAATTCGTCCAGCACGGTCGTAACGCGGTTTTGCACGTTCACGGCGGCCAGGTCGGGGTCGGTGCCTACCTTAAAAAAGACCGTGATGATGGTTGTGCCATCGTTGCCCGACATGGAGGTCATGTAGGTCATCCCCGGCACACCGTTAATGGCCCGTTCGAGCGGAGTGGCCACCGCCTTCACACTCACGTCGGCGGAGGCTCCGGTATAGCGGGTAGTCACCGTTACGGAGGGCGGTACAATGTCGGGAAACTGCGTGACGGGCAACTGCGTCAGGGCCATTACGCCCACCAGCACAATCAGTACCGAAATGGCCGTTGAGAGTAGCGGCCGCTTAATGAAGGTGTTAAACATAGTGTTTTGAGTAGGTGGTATTCCTCCTTACCGGACAGCCGCAAATAAGGCCCGTACACTGTCGGTGGGCATTGGGCGGGGGGTAATGGCCATGCCGTCGGTGAGTTGCTGAATCCCCTCGTATACTACCCGGTCGCCCATGCGAAGACCTGACTTAACCACATAAAGTTGACCAATCCGGCTTTGGGGTACAAAGGGGCGGGTCCGAACTTTATTGCCGCCATCCACGACATACACAAAATTCTTGTCCTGTACCTCAAAAACGGCTTTCTGCGGAACCAGCACGGCATCATCGATGTCCGTCGTCAGCCGTATTTTGCCCGTGGCCCCGTGACGCAACAATTTATTTGGGTTAGGGAAAGCAGCCCGGAAGGCAATTGTGCCCGAGTTGCCTTCAAAGATGGTTTCAGTGGTTTCTATTTTGCCTTTGAAAGCATAGGGCGACCCGTCGGCCAGCAGCAGGTCCACTTCCCGGACCGTAGCTTTCTGGGAGTCTTGCCGCTTCCGGGCAAAGGCCAGGTATTCTTTCTCTGAAATATTCACGTAAACATACATCCGACTCAAGTCGGAGATGGTCGTCAGCAGGGCTCCCTGATCAATGGAACTGCCCCGCTTAAAGGGAATCCGGTTGATGACCCCATCAAAGGGAGCACGGATGCTCGTCAGCGACATTAGCAGCCGGGCGTTGGCCAAAGCCGCTTTCGCCTGGTCGATGGCGGCCCGGGCGATACTCATTTTGGCGCGGGCAAGTTTGAGTTCGGTGGCCGAGATCACGTTCTTATCTACCAGTAGCTTTACCCGGTCCATCTCAACCGCTACGGACTCCTGCTGGGCCTCAGCACTTTCCAGATTGGCCTGTGCTTCGGCTACTTTGACCCGATACTCAGCCGGGTTAAGCTGAAACAATAACTGCCCCTTCCGAACGGGGTGTCCCTCATCAACCAGAATATTATCCAGATACCCGGCTACGCGGGCCCGAATCTCTACGTTTTGTACTGCTTCAATATGGCCCGCGTAATCGTGGTCGATTTCGGCATCCTGCCGGACCAATTCAATGACCGGCACCGACGGTCTGTCAGCTTCTTTTTTAGTTTCCTTTTGGTGGGTGCAGCCAGCCAGCAGCAGCAGCGCACCGACCAGCAGGGTATTCAAGCTCATTATAGTGGGCATATAAATAAAATTTCAGGTAAAAAATCGCAGCTGTTTAGGTATTTTTAGGATATCATGTTAACAATCAACAGTTTAACTCTCTGCTGATTCAAGAAGTCAACCCTTAAAGCACTAAAACATCGGCAATCACTTAGTGGAACTTTTGGGGTTAATTGATTTTAGCATTCTGCATTTTGTAAGCATCTGATTATCAGAACAAAGAGATACTTAAACAATTACGCCATACTGTAGGATGCCCCCGCCCCGTTCGAGGGGTAATCTGGCCCACCGGTTTTTTCGTTAAGGCGTTTCGGGTATTGAAGGCAATCCTTTTATCAATCATAGCAGGTCTGTTAAGTCAGCCCGGCCCGCCGATGCCAGCGAACCGATTATGTGATGAATTTCGGTCCGCAAGTTGCCGTTTTCAAGTTAGAATCAACTTAGAAAAGTATTAGAAAAGCATTAGAATAAGTGAACTGCTTACACTTTCGTCTGGAAATAATACAAAAAAATCCTACCAATGATCTAAACGTCCCGGTAGGATTCTGTCTCACCAAAATAACGATGAAGAAATGCCCTACTGATTGTCTGTATCGGGCGCGGCAATGTTGGCTATGTCGTCAGGCATACTTGTCAGCCTGACAGCAACAGTCTACCGTATACGGCTGTTGCTGGAGACCTACGTACTGGCTACCAACAAACCGAATACGGGCCTGACTGCCTCAACGCTCGACCGGCTCAACCGGCGGATAGACTCACTGATAACGGAGTTTGGACGGACTAAGCTAACCGTGCGGGAGGCCCATCGATTCCGGTTTCTTAAACAGCGGCTGGCCGTTTACAACCAGCTGGAAAGCAAACTTATGACCAACTTGATTGAGCGGCAAACGGCGTAGCAGGCCTTGTTTGTAGGCAGTGGTAGCACGGCCTTCAGCCAGGTAGCCCAAACGCTCGATGAACTGTCGTCCCTGCAGCTTACCGTGGGCGAACAATTAGTCAGCGAATCGAAGGGCCAGACTAATCTACGTGCTGACGGCTATGCAGATAGGCCTGGTGCTGGTTGTTGGGATAAGCCTATTCTGGCACCGTTTCTGACCGAAACCAGGCAGCGGTATAGTTCTGCTTACTTCGCGAAAATGCCAGCCAAATCCAATTACGCTAACAGCGGCTTCACTACTTTGCCATGCACATCAGTCAGGCGATAGCGTCGTCCCTGGCTCTTGAAGGTCAGCTTTTCGTGGTCAATGCCGAGTTGGTGAAGCAGGGTGGCTTCGAAATCATGCACGTGGACGCCGTCCTTCGCCACGTTGTATGAGAAGTCATCGGTCTCGCCGAAGCTGAAGCCGGGTTTGAATCCGCCGCCCGCGGCCCAGATGGTGAAGCAGCGCGGATGATGGTCCCGCCCGTAATCGGTCGCGGTCAGTTTGCCCTGTGAATAGTTGGTGCGCCCGAATTCACCGCCCCAAACGACGATGGTGTCGTCGAGCAATCCGCGCTGTTTCAAATCGGTGATTAATGCCGCGCAGGCTTGATCGGTGCGACCGCATTCGCGTCGAATGCCGCCGGGGAGGCCGCCATGATGATCCCAGCCCTGATGAAAAAGCTGGATGAACCGGACATTGCGCTCGGCCAGCCGGCGCGCGAGCAGGCAGTTCGCGGCGAACGTTCCAGGTTTGCGAGAGTCTTCGCCGTAAAGTTCAAAGGTGGCGTCCGATTCCTTCGAGTTGTCCATCACGTCCGGCACGGAGGTTTGCATTCGATACGCCATTTCGTATTGAGCCACGCGGACGTTCAACTCGGGATCGCCGATATCTTCGAACTGCGCGTGATTCAACTCGGCGAGGCGATCCAGCATCTGGCGTCGTCCCTCGG
>JAYVAP010000782.1:0-3183 GCA_043750915.1 Spirosoma sp.
CTCCATCACGTTCTACTGATATGGCAACCCGACTCCTTGCCTGGGGGCTCTTGCTGGGCCTGCCCGCTTTGTTGGGTGGCTGCTGGGGCCCCTGTAAAAGCCGACCCCTGAGTGCCGATCAGCGGGCCTATTTTATGGATTTTAAGCCCGGCGATTATTGGATTTATCGGAATGTGGCAAACGGTGATATCGATTCGGTCTATTTTGTGTCGCAGGAGATTAGGGCTCAAAATAAAACGCCGAGTTGTATAGATGAGGATGCAATTATCCAGTTAAAAGGTTTCGCCAAATCACTAACTTATTCCTATGTAGTTCAGGGATGGGACGGCACCATGCAAGTAAACCTTCAATCAACAACTTTTTTTTATGGAACCTATAATGTTGATGATGCTAAACCCAGTATAATTGCAGGCAAAAATTATGCGCAAAGTATAGCTATTAAACATTGTTGCGTAGCTGGAAATGAGTGCGACAATTTTTGCGGTGGCACCACTCTGCGCTTCGACCGGCTGGTGTTCGCTAAATCAGTGGGTCTTGTACGCTGGGAAGCCATACGGCATCCTAAATTTGGAACAGTAACGTATGAACTCATTCGCTCAAACAAGCTATGAAAGCTTTGCAAAAACTCACGGCCTGGGGGCTGTTGCTGAACCTGCCCGCCCTGCTGGGTGGGTGCTGGGGCCCCTGTAAAAGCCGACCCCTGAGTGCCGATCAGCGAGCCTATTTTATGGATTTTAAGCCCGGCGATTACTGGATTTACCGCAACGTGGCAAACGGCGATATTGACTCGGTGTATTTTGTGTCGCAGAAAATTACTTCCGAAAATAGCACACCAAGTTGTATTGATGAATATGCATCGATACAGTTAAAAGGATTTGCTAAATCGTTGACCTACTCGTACGTTATTCAGGGGTGGGATCAGAATATTAGTATTGATATGGGATCAACTATTGATTACAAAAGTGGATATAATTTCACTCAGGTAAAACCTCAAATCATTGGCAAAAAAAATTATTCTCAAGCCTTTAGTATTACCCATTGTTGCTTAGAGGGATGTAGTCAGTTGTGTGATGGGACATATATGCGCTTCGACCGATTAGTTTTTGCCAAATCGGTAGGTATAGTACGCTGGGAGGCCATACGGCATCCTAAATTTAGAACAGTAACGTATGAACTCATTCGCTCAAACAGACTATGAAAACTTTTCAAAAACTCCTTGCCTGGGGGCTCTTGCTGAGCCTGCCCGCTTTGTTGGGTGGCTGCTGGGGCCAGTGTAAAAGCCGACCCCTGAGTGCCGATCAGCGAGCTTACTTCATGGACTTTAAGCCCGGCGATTACTGGATTTATCGCAACGTGGCAAACGGTGATATCGACTCGGTTTACTTTGTGTCGCAGGAAGTCACTTCTCAAAATAAAACACCGAGTTGTATCGATGAATATGTGTTTGTCCGGTTGAAGGGTTTTGCTAAATCGTTGACCTATTCATACGTTATTCAGGGGTGGGACGGAACGATGCAAATAGATCTGGCTACAACTATTGATTTTTATGGTAAATACGATATAAGGGATCAAAAACCCAAGACAATTGCTGGAAGAGATTACGCTCAAACAGTATCTACTACGCATTGTTGCGTTGAAGGATGCACAAATTTTTGTGAGGGTACTTATATCCGTTTCGACCGGCTGGTGTTCGCTAAATCAGTGGGTCTTGTACGCTGGGAAGCTATCCGGCATCCTAAATTTGGAACAGTAACTTATGAACTCATTCGCTCAAACAGACTATGAAAGCTTTTCTATTGTTTTTCGCGCTATTCTCTCTGCTCATTGGTTCTGTCTCTGGTCAGTTTGGGGGTGATGCAAACTGTAGTCCCGGCGTGTATCGGCCTGATAAACAGATCAATCAAAACCTGATTCGGGCCACGTTTCGGTATAACATACCAAATGTGGGTCAGTGTACCGGTTGCTTAGTCAATCAGGTGGTTAGTGGCAAACCACGTCAGTACTTTATCACGGCCCGCCATTGTCTCCGAACGGGTACAAACGGCAGCGGCCCGCTGGCTGATTTGAGCAATTTTACCTTCGTCTTTAATTTCCAAAGCCGGGATGGAGATAATAACTCGATTCCAAGAACAATCTTTCTTCCTCCTCTTCTTGGTAATCTGGGTGAATACCCACTTTTCCGCTACGCGTTCAACAGCCCGGTCAATTTGCTGTATGAATCGACGGGCCTGTTTGGTACGGGCATCGGTATCGATATTGCCATGCTCGAAATTGTAAGACCCATTCCGCCCCACTTCAACGTTTACTTTGCCGGCTGGAAAGCCGATGGGCTATTGGGACGGGGTGGCGTTATCAACGCACCCATGACCCTGGTCCATCACCCCAGCGGTGATGCCAAAAAGCAGGCCGAGACCTACTTCGTATCCAAATTAGAAAACCTGGTGGCTACCCGCTGCCGAATCGTTACCAAGGTTATCGATGCTATTATCAGTTGGTTTGGCGGCAAGTCTATCACCGAAACTATTTGCAGCTACGTCGATGTGCCGCAGTATGTGGTGCCGGTGCTTACCACAGGAGGAGTAAGGGGTGGTTCGTCCGGCTCCCCTTTCTTTACCAATGGCAACCGGCTCTTTGCTGTTACCAGCTTAGCCCTCGGCCAGTGTGTCAACATAGCACCTACTTTTGGCAAGTTTCGCAATGCCTATGCCAACCGCGAAATGCGCGATCCACTCAATCCAGGCTACAATGTGTCGGCCAATCTGTTCGGTATCGACGGGCGGACTATTAGCTGCTACCCCGATAACCCCCTGCGGCTGAGCGGAAACTATTTTCCGGCCCGCGATTACCAGCCCGCTTCCCAGCAGGTTATTTCGGCCAGTACCAACATCGAGGCCGGGGCCATTGCGGGCAGTTCCAACACCTACGCCCGTGTGGATGGGGCCGGTTTTGTAACGCCACCCACGGGCAACACCCTGGAAGAGGGCTTTTTACGCATCTACAACGGGGCCGATTTTGAGTTTCGGGCGGGTCAGGTCATCCGGCTGCTGCCCGGTTTCAGCGTCGATGCGGGGGCCAGTTTCAGTACCCGCATTCAGCCCTGCAACAGCAACGCCCGCGAAGGGGTGGATGGGCTGAGCCCATCCCAAACGGTGGAAGCAGCCCAGCCGGTGGTGATGCCTGCCG
>JAYVAP010000783.1:0-4407 GCA_043750915.1 Spirosoma sp.
GCGATTAGGCAGGCAACTGAAACAGCGCGAAACCGACCGGCTGGCCTTAGAAAATGATCTTCAGGTCCTGCGCCAACGCCGGGTTAATGCATCAACCGCCTATTCATTACTGGCGGGGTTGTTGTTTTTGGTGGCGGGCGTGTCTTTTCTGGCGGGCGATCTGATCATTTCGCACGAGATTGTGGCCTACGCCCTCAACATCCGCGACACCAACGAGGCCTGGGCCTTTGCCGTTGGTTTGGCCATGGTGTCTATCCTGCTGAAACCCGCCTACGACCGGCTCATTGAAACGCCCTATCTGACCGATCCCGCCAACAACCGCGCCCGCTACGAACGGTTCAAACTCGCTCTGGCCCTATTTTCGCTGCTGACGCTGGCCGTGCTGGGCTGGTTTCGCTACGAAGCCTACCGCACCGATCAGCTCAAGGCCGCCATCAACAAATCGGTACGACAACTGCAACTCAACACCGCCCCTACCGACCCCGCGCTGGCCACCACGCCAACCCTTGACACTCTGACAATCAGCAAGATAGAAAAGCAGCTGGCCGAGTCGGGCGCGTTGAACCTGGCCCTGGTAAACAGCCCGTGGGCCATGCTGTCGTTTGTGCTCAGCGGCATTTTGTTTGCGCTGGCGGGGGCCGTCTGCCTCGGCATTGCCTTGCCGGTGGTATCGGCGTTTTGGTTCCGGTGGCTACAGGCCGACCCTAAACTCTGGAAACTGCGCCGTCGGCTGAAGCGGTTAGACCGGGAAACTGCACCGCTGGATGCGCAATGGGCCGAGCAGCGCACCCGTCAGAATGTGCTGCAGCACGACCTCGACCTGCTGCCCGCTTTAAAAGACCTCCACCACCAGCACCGGATTATACAAACCGAACTGAATGACCTGCAAACGGACCTTAAACTGGCCCATACCGACAGCCGCATCAGCAATTTCAACGATGGCTACGACCGGGGCAGAGCCAGCCGCAGCCTGCCGGTTACTGACGGACAGCAACACCCGGCAGCCATAGAGACTCCAACAGCCAGGAACGGTCATTGGCCCGCCGAACAACCCAACGGCACGCCACCCGAAAAAGGACAGAACGGCAAAATCCACAATGGCTCACCCCCACCCGTTCATTCAGAATAAGCAACCAAACGACCGGCAAACGCCCTTTTCCGTTTGTTTGTACCCGCCCCAAAAACAGGAAACCGCCCCTAAGCAGGAGCGGCTCCACGAGTACAACAAAACCACAGTAAAGCCATCGGGCGTTTTGGCCCGGCAGGATGCCTGTGGCTCTGTCGATGCTGTTTTTCTCGTTATGGTTGAGCAGCCGGCGGGTTGGCCAGCCGCATGGCAACGGCCAGCTAACCCCGCCGACTGCTATACTTCAATCAGAAACTCGTCGTGCTGGCTGATATCCAGGCCTGTTTTTTCGTCTGCTGCTGATACGCGCAGTGGCAAAATCATGTCCGTTATTTTCAGCAGCAGGAGCGACATACCAAACGAAAAGGCCGACACCAACACCAACGCCAGCATGTGAACCAGAAACAGACCCGTTTCGCCAAAAGCCAGTCCTTCCACTACAACGGCTGAGTTAATGCTTTTGCTGGCAAAAATACCCGTCATGATCATACCAACCATTCCGCCAACACCGTGGCAGGGAAACACGTCCAGTGTATCGTCGAGCGTCGATTTTGAGCGCAGGTGCGCCACGTAGTTCGAGACCATGCCCGCCACCGTACCGATAAAAATAGCCGTTGGCACCGTAACGAAACCGGCAGCCGGCGTGATGGCCACTAAACCCACAACGGCACCGATGCAAAACCCGAGGGCCGACACTTTCTTGCCCTTAGCCGAATCGAATAACACCCACGCTAAACCCGCAGCCGCAGCCGCTGTATTGGTCGTGGCAAAAGACGAAGCTGCCAGCGGTGAAGCCGCCACGGCCGAACCGGCGTTGAAACCAAACCAGCCGAACCACAATAAACCCGTGCCCAGCAAAACGAACGGCACGTTGGCCGGGGGAAAATAAGATGCTTCGAGGTGCGACTTCCGGCGCTTCAGATACAGCGCACCGGCCAGTGCGGCCCAGCCCGCCGACATGTGAACAACCGTGCCACCGGCAAAATCGAGCACGCCAACGCCACCAAATCCCTTAAACAACAAGCCTTCGGGGTGCCAGGTCATGTGGGCCAGTGGTGCGTATACCAGCAGGCTGAACAGGATCATGAACAGGACGTAGGACCGGAAGTTGACCCGCTCGGCCATGGACCCGGTGACGAGGGCGGGCGTGATAACGGCAAACTTCAGCTGGAAGAACGCGAAAACCACCAGCGGAATGGTGGGTGCCAGCGACCAGGGCTTGCCATCCAGCACGCCTTTGAACATGAAGTGGTCCATGGGGTTGCCAATGAAGCCGCCAATGGTGGAGCCAAAGGCAAGGCTATAGCCAACCGTTACCCACAGAATACTGATAACGCCCATGGCCACGAAACTTTGCAGCATGGTGGAAATAACGTTTTTGTTGTTCACCATCCCGCCGTAGAAATAAGCCAGACCGGGTGTCATCAGCAGCACAAGCGCGGTGGCAACCAGCATCCAGGCCGTATCACCGGCGTTGATTCCTTCGGTCACGATCTGAGTCGGAACGGCAGGCATGAACACAGCCACCAAGCTGATAACCAGCAGAATGGCAAGGGGAATGTAGTTTGGTTTTTGCATGATATTGAGGGTTTTTTGTTGCACTTTTTGAAAGAAAAAGCTGGAGAAAATGGGCGGTGCTGCTTAGAACTTGAAGATAGCCGCCATGCCAATTGTGGCCTGGCTCTTGGTGAGCGACCCATCGTTGTTCTCGAACTTGTTGGCCGAATAGCTATCGATCCGCAGTTCAGGTTTAAACAGCAGGTGACCATCGGCAGCCGTAATATTACCCGTTACCGTAATGGAGTTGACACTGGCCCCCAACCCGGCGGCATCCGTCAGTGCCCGAACATTGCTTTTGTTATCGAACGTCTCGTAGCGAACACCAAGCCCGAACTTGTCAGTTACGGCATAGTTGGAATATACGGCTACCCCGCCCCAGGTTTTTGCCGTTTCAGGCCCGCCGTATCCCTGATAATCACCCTTTTGCGAGCCGGTGGCTGCGTTCAGGCCCAGAAAAAACTTGGGCGTAACCTGATAGGTCGTTGTCAGGTCGAAGAGCGAATACATAGCATCGCCGGCCGGTACGACCACTGTTGGTGGTGTTTTGCCATTGGTGATATCTTTCGAGGCTTCGTTTGAGACGATGGCGTTCAGATACACATTCCAGCCCGAAACGGGGGACACAAAAAGCTGCCCGATCAGGCCCTTCTTTTTGTTGTTGTCGATCAGGTTATCCACATTGTTGACCAAACCCACCATCAGCGAAGCCCGGTCGCTGAAGGCGTATTGGGCTTTCACACCGATGTGATAAAACGGGCCGTTGTTGAACAGGTTGGAGAGCGAGTAGTTGTAGTTGACCGGCGCGTCGATGACCTCGTAGCCAATGTGCGTACCAAACTGCCCCGCCGTAAACGACAGTTTGCTGGTGGCTTTGTAGGTCATGTAGGCCTGTTTGATGGCCAGTGAGGTAGACCCAGGTCCAAGCGGCCCAATGTAGTTGCCGTAGTTTCCCAAATCGGAGAAGGGTCCGAACGTGAGGTCGATGACCGCGTCGACCTTGCTGGCCGAGTACATGGCTTTCGCCTGCACCAGGCCAATGCCAAACTGACCCGCTTTCTGATCGAATGCCCGCGCATTGCCCACGCCGGTACCATTCAGGCCCAGGTTTGATTGGCTCTTGGGGTTATTCAGGTTCCCTATGTAGTAAGTGTCCATATACCCGGAGAACGTGAACTTACCGGGGGTGGCCGGGGCCGGGTCCTGCGCCTGAACGCTGTAGGCACCCAGCAAAGAAGTAAGAAGTAAAAAACTTTTTTTCATAGTATTAATTTGGCAGTTATGTTAATCAGAAGATCTTTTGTTTGGGACAAATATTATAACATAAATGATCCTTTACAAGCGTTCGGGTCAAAATATTAGGAATACTATTGGTTTTAGGTAGTATTTATTCTAAATATTCTAATAAATACAGGCAAAATACCCTAAATTAGCTATTTATTATATTTTACAACTTATTTGGTCAGCTTGCCAATACACCAAATAATATTTTTCACCCTACTCCGATTTTGTCCCCGGTTGGCCGACACGCAAAAAGCCCGGCTGCTGGGCAGCCGGGCTTCATAGAAAAAGAGCGTTGTATTTGAGTTATGCTTCGGCGTGAAGCCAGGCTTTTTTGGCCAGCAACGTTTCCTGCTCCTCCACGTGTTCAGGGTCGGGCACGCAACAGTCGACCGGGCAAACGGCTGCACACTGCGGTTCTTCGTGAAAACCCATGCACTCGG
>JAYVAP010000784.1:0-2712 GCA_043750915.1 Spirosoma sp.
AAGTTTGTTGAGCACACCTACGATGAAGTCCGCTTGCTGATGCCCGATCCTATTGGCTACATCGGCGGCAGCCAGTATTATAAAAACGGCAATGAGACCGGTCTCTACTGGGTTAGCAAGCAACTTACCTACGCCCGCAACGTGATTCAGGCCAACGCCGACCGGCTGAATTCAGCTATCCTTTTGGGGGGTCGGCTCTTCGACCGCGATTTGCTTTTGCTTCAGGCATATACGATCAGTTTTCTATACGTTCTGAACGCGTGTGTAGCGGGCAGTGGAACTGAGCGGGCGCGTTTCCGGCGAAACATCTGGTAGAGATTCCGAAGTCTCTCTGGTTGAGGTGATCAACCAGAGAGACGATTTTTACTGGGCCGAATGTATCGACCGTCTGATTTTGCCAATGCCATTATGGTAGCGTACCTGAAAGCCGGGCCGATGGATTTGGTGGCCATGTTTAGTGAGTTGGCGCGAAGCGAGCCATACCATCAAACATTTCTTAGTTACCAACTCCTGTTTTATGTCAGTCCCGAACAAGAAAAAGATTCTTAACGACCCTGTTTACGGGTTCATCACCATTCCAACGGCGTTGCTGTTCGATTTGGTGGAGCACCCGTATTTCCAGCGGCTCCGGCGAATCAGGCAGTTGGGTTTGTCGGAATACGTTTATCCGGGGGCCCTGCACACCCGCTTTCACCACGCCCTGGGTGCCATGCACCTGATGGGACAGGCTATGCAAACGCTGCAGAGCAAGGGCCACCACATCAGCGAGGCCGAGTGCGAAGCCGCCCAGATCGCCATTTTGCTCCACGACATCGGCCACGGCCCCTTTTCGCACGTGCTGGAGTGCTGCTTGCTGGACAGCGTGCCGCACGAACAAATTTCGCTCCTGCTCATGCACGACCTCAACCAGCAGTTTGACGGGCGGCTGTCGCTGGCCATCCAAATGTTCGACGGCAGCTACGGGCGGCCGTTTTTTCACCAGCTAATGTCCAGCCAGCTGGATATGGACCGGATGGATTACCTCAACCGCGATGGCTATTATACGGGCGTGGCTGAGGGAACCATTGGTGCCGAACGAATTATAAAAATGCTCGATTTGGCCGACGATCAGTTAGTGGTAGAAGCTAAGGGCATCCTGAGCGTCGAGAATTTTTTGAACGCCCGGCGGCTTATGTACTGGCAGGTGTATCTGCACAAAACGTCGATCTGCTGCGAGTCGATGCTGGTTCAGATTCTGCGCCGGGCGCGGTTTCTACTGGGCCAGAACCGACCCCTTTCTGCACCCGATGCGTTCCGGCTGTTTCTGTCGGAAAGCATTCCGCTGGCCGAGTTCACCACCAACCGTACCTACCTGAATGCCTTCACGCAGTTGGATGATTACGACGTGTGGACCTGCGTGAAACAGTGGGCCGGGCACAGCGACCCCGTGCTATCGATGCTGTGCCGGATGCTGCTTGACCGAAAACTGTTCAAGATTGTGCTCTCGACCGAGCCGTTTGCCCGCCCGCTGATCGATGAGCTGGCGGGGCAACTGCGCCGGGCGGGCGTGGCCGACGACGACCTGTCTTATTTTCTGGTGGAGGGTCAGGCAACCAACGCGGCCTACCTGCCGCTGGAGGAGCGCATCAACATCAAACTCAAATCCGGCCAGGTAATCGACATTGCCGACGCATCGGACCTGTCCAATATTCAGGTGCTCACCAATATCGTACGCCGGTACTACGTTTGCTGGGCGAAGGGATTGGTTATGGCGTAGCAACTGGTGGCCCTTACTGCCCCTGCGGCTCGTGTTCAGACTATTTCCGGGTTGTTTTATCCAAAAAGTGCAATTTGTTAGTTACCTTAGCGGCCCGGATGCTGCCCAAAACCGGGCGTTTTCCGACGGCCCTCATACGTATATGGAGTTAACAGTCAGGCAGATTGCCACACTGCTGGGAGGCAACATAACCGGCAACGAATTGCTGGTAATCAGCCGCTTGTCGAAGATAGAGGAGGCTAAAGCCGGTGACATTTCGTTTCTGGCAAATCCGAAGTATGAGCCATTTATCTATACAACACGGGCTTCAGCGGTGATTGTAAACCAGACTTTCAAGCCCCAGCAACCGGTATTGCCAACCCTGATTTTTGTAGAAAATTCCTATTCAGCCTTTGCGCAGCTACTCGAAGAATACCACCGGCATATTAGTTTTGTGCGCGTGGGTGTGGAGCAGCCCGCTTTCCTCGGCGAAGATTCGCAGGTGGGCGATCAAACCTATCGGGGGGCGTTTTCCTACGTGGGCCGCAACTGCCGCATTGGCAATAACGTTAAAATTTACCCCCACGCCTACATTGGCGAAAACGTTATTATTGGCGACAACACCATTATCCATTCGGGTGTCCGCATCCTCGACCATTGCCAGATTGGGCAGTACTGCGTTATTAACCCCGGCGCGGTCATTGGCAGCGAAGGATTTGGTTTTGCACCCCAGCCCGACGGCACCTACAAAACGATTCCACAGCTTGGCAATGTCATTCTGGAAGATTATGTGAATGTGGGGGCCAACACAACTGTCGACTGCGCCACCATGGGTGCCACCATTATCCGGCAGGGCGTGAAATTAGATAACTTAGTGCAGATTGGCCACAACGTTGAAATTGGCCGTCATACCGTTGTTGCCGCCCAGACCGGCATTGCCGGATCGACCCGAATTGGCGAGAACTGCATCATTGGCG
>JAYVAP010000785.1:0-4136 GCA_043750915.1 Spirosoma sp.
CCTGGTTCATGTTCAGTATCAGGGAGAAAAAAAGACGTTTGTGTTCCGAAAAAATCAGTCCGTCCAGGCTATTTCGTTCTGATCCGCCCTTTTATCGCAGCATCCGCTGCCAATATTTACTGTACGGGCGTATCCGGGCATCCATTATCCCGTCATAAAGGGCATGTCTGGCACGGCCCTTGCGGATACTATCTGTTCCCTCATTGCTGCCTGCGCAGTCACCCATTGCATATTGAAAGCTGTCAGTTTGGCAGTGTATTTATGATTTCAGAAAACGAATTAACTACCCGGTTATTAATGGCCGATTTTGACTCCGACAATCTGGAGATTGTTCCACTGGGTTCGCCCGAAGGAATAGACGAAGATTATGAACTGCCGGCCAATCTGCCCATTTTGCCCGTTCGCAACACCGTGTTGTTTCCCGGCATGGTCATTCCCGTTACGGTGGGCCGGTCGAAGTCGATTCGGTTGGTGAAAAAAGCCTATAAAGGAAATCGGATCATTGGCGTGACAGCCCAGTTGAATCAGCAAAAAGATGAGCCAACCGCCGACGATCTGTACCGATTTGGCACGGTGGCCTACATCATTAAAATGATTACGCTGCCCGATGGCAACATCACCATCATCATTCAGGGCAAAAAACGCTTCGAGATTCAGCAGATCACCCAGGAAGACCCCTACCTGACCGCTCAGGTGCGCCAGATTGATGACGTTTTTGCCAACGTCAACAAAAAAGAAGGTAAAGCCTTGTTGCAGTCGCTGAAAGATGCAGCCTATAAAATCCTGCGTCTGAATCCCGAAATTCCGCAGGAAGCCCGCATTGCCCTCGACAACATCGAAAGCCCCACGTTTCTGCTCCACTTCCTGTCGTCGAACATCAACGCCGAAGTAGCGGATAAGCAACGGTTGCTGGAAACACTCGATGGCAACCAGCAAGCTACCTCCCTGCTCGAATACATGCTTCGGGAGGTGCAGTTGCTTGAGCTGAAACGCGAAATTCAGTCCAAAGCCTCCTCCGACCTCGATCAGCAGCAGCGCGATTACTACCTGCGTCAGCAAATGAAAGTGTTGCAGGATGAACTGGGCATAGACAACCCCGACCGCGAAATTGACGAGCTGCGCCTGAAGGCCGACCGCAAAAAGTGGCCCGCCGACGTACGGGCGCATTTCGACAAGGAGTTGAACAAGCTACAGCGCATTAACCCGATGGCCCCGGAATACCCGGTTACGATGAATTACATCGAACTGATGGTTGATTTGCCCTGGAACGAATACACCAAAGATAATTTTGACCTGAAACGGGCGCAGAAAATTCTGGACGGCGACCATTTCGGTCTGGAAAAAGTGAAAGAGCGGATCATTGAATACCTGGCCGTTCTGAAACTGAAAAACGACATGAAAGCACCCATCCTGTGTTTGTATGGTCCACCGGGCGTGGGTAAAACATCGCTGGGCAAGTCGGTGGCCAAAGCCCTGGGGCGCAAATACAGCCGCATGTCGCTGGGGGGCGTTCATGACGAAGCCGAAATTCGCGGACACCGCAAGACGTATATCGGTGCCATGCCGGGCAAAATTATTCAGAACATCCGCAAAGGCGGCACGGCCAATCCGGTGTTTATCTTAGACGAGATAGACAAGGTAAGCTCCGATTACCGGGGCGATCCCTCGTCGGCGTTGCTCGAAGTGCTCGACCCCGAGCAGAACGCCACGTTTATGGACAACTATCTCGAAACGGAGTTCGACCTCTCGCGGGTACTGTTCATTGCCACCGCCAACTCACTCGACACCATTCATCCTGCCCTGCGCGACCGGATGGAAATTATCGATATTTCAGGCTATACGGTGGAGGAGAAACTGCAGATCGCTAAAAAATACCTCATTCCGAAGCAACGCAAAGACCATGGCCTGAAAACCAAGGATCTACAGTTCGACGACAAAGCTATTCTGCGCATCATCGAAGGCTACACCCGTGAGTCGGGGGTCAGAAATCTGGAGCAAAAAATTGGTGCCCTGATCCGGAAAATTGCCAAGTGCATTGCCATGGAGGAGGAATATAACCACACCATCAAAGTGGCCGATGTGCCCAAAATGCTGGGGGCCGAGATTTTTGACAAGGAACTCTACGCCGACGACGACATTGCGGGCATCGTAACGGGCCTGGCCTGGACACAGGTGGGGGGCGAAATCCTGCTTATCGAATCGAGCCTGAGCCGGGGAAAAGGTGTACTGACCCTGTCGGGGCAGCTGGGCGACGTGATGAAAGAATCGGCCGTAACCGCCCTCTCCTACCTCAAAGCCCATGCCGATGACCTGGGTATCGACTACCGGATTTTCAGTCACTACGACCTGCACATCCACATTCCAGCCGGTGCGGTGCCCAAAGACGGACCATCGGCGGGCATTACGATGCTCACGTCCATGACTTCGATTTATACCCAGCGGAAAGTGAAACCCTATCTGGCCATGACCGGCGAGGTAACGCTCCGGGGCAAGGTATTGCCCGTGGGCGGCATCAAGGAAAAAATCCTGGCCGCTAACCGCGCCGGTATCAAAGAGCTGATCCTGTGTTCGAAAAATCGGAAAGACATTGAAGAAATCAACCAGAGTTACATCAAAGACCTGACGTTTCATTATGTCGACACGGTGGATCAGGTGCTGGAAAAAGCCCTGTTGCCGGGTCAGGTTGGTAAGCCCATGAAATTTATACTGCCCGAAGAAAAAGAACCGCGCGAACTGGAACGG
The DNA here is from genome assembly GCA_043750915.1 of Spirosoma sp. GTDB lineage: Bacteria > Bacteroidota > Bacteroidia > Cytophagales > Spirosomataceae > Spirosoma. The sequence continues at coordinate 2,743 of JAYVAP010000785.1, forward strand.
GTGTATTGAGTATTACGGAAAGCATTGATATTCAGGCAGATAGCAATGGGCCAAAAACCAACCGTTTGCCAAAAAGGAAGTACAAGCCGAAATCCATCGCGCTTGTACTTCTTTTTTGTGCCCAAACGCACACAAATCCACCTATCACCCTAATAGGTGGATTTGTGTGCGTTTGGGCAGCAATTCCCACTATGGAAAAATAAGTCCTCCCGCTATTGCAGATATCGGACCGCACGGGCCGGTACGCCGGAGCGGGCCCCGCGCCGAAGCGTCGGACCGCCGAAGCGTCGGACCGCACGGGCGGCCCCGCGCCGAAGCGTCGGAGATTTCTTAGGACAACGATAGGATTTTGACACCCTAATCAGCTTTCGGCATAATACTATTCTAAGCAAGAATAGCACTAAAAGCCAAAATGGGCATTGCTGAGGCTGTATGGTTATCCACCCGATTTGCAAGAGAAGGCAGTGGACACCGTTATTATACAAGCCAAAATGTTGACCGAAGACTCTATACATAACAAAACGACCGTTATATTGTCAACGAAGTAGTGAAACCGCACTGATAAACGGGGTGTGATGGGTCTTTTATAAATATTGGTCTTTTTTCTTCATGGACGCGTCTGACTTTCTTAAACGCTCCGCCGACTATCAGCAGGCACTGCTGCGCCAGATTGTGCCTTTCTGCCTGAAAAACAGCCGGGACGAAAGCTGTGGCGGCTATTTTGACTTGCTGTCGGCCACGGGCCAGTCCATCGAAGGCGACAAATGGGTGATTGCTCAGGCCCGTCAGGCGTGGGCATTTGCCTGGCTCTATAACACCGTCGACGGTCGGCCCGACTGGCTGGCTCATGCCTGCCACGGGGGAAACTTTCTGCGGCACTTTGCCCTGACGGATACCTTCGACTGCTATGCCCGGCTGGACCGACGGGGCCGTTTGCCGGAGCCGGCACTTGACAGTCTGCCTGCCTGCGCGGTTGTGATGGCCTGCGCTCAGCTTCACCGCGCCACCGGCGAAACCGAATGGGCCACGCTGGCCCAACAAATATTTGAGCCGCTTGGACAACGGCGGGAAGCCATCCGGGCACAGCAGAATGAGGTGGTGGCGGGCGGGTTTCGGCCCCTGCAACACCTCGGCGAAACAGCCCTTTGGCTGAAGGCCACGCTGGAGATGCGGCCCCTTTTGGGCGAAGAGCCGGTGAAGGCCGCCATTGATGCGGCCCTCCACGAAATTATGCACGAGTTTCTGGACCGGCGCACCGATACCCTCCGCGAATTCATTTTGCCCGGCGGTTATTTTATCAATACGCCCGAAGGCCGCCGACTGAATGTTGGGCTAACCTGCCAAACGGTGAGCTACCTGCTTGATTTATGCGCCGAAACCAGCAATCGGAAAAT
>JAYVAP010000786.1:0-2719 GCA_043750915.1 Spirosoma sp.
TTATAAATTAAGCTTGAAATCGTGTAAATTAAGCGTGCAGGCGACAATAAAGCAGTAACAATACCGTAACATTGTCAGGTGGTTACGGTGCTAAGTCTCCCGTCGTTTACTTAGTTAATCTTTTTTTAATATCTTTGTCCTACTTAAGAGATAAATTTATCTGGATTCGTTCTCTATAACGTTCATTATAACTAATGGCTAAGCTGTATGAGTTAGACACGTTTTCGTCGGACAGGGGCAATTTAACGGTTTTTGAGAACATCATTCCGGGCCAGATTCAGCGTATTTTCTATATCTATCAGGCCGGGCAGTCGCCCCGGGCCGGCCACCGGCATCACCAGACCTGGAACGCGCTGGTCTGCCTGAATGGTAGCTGCCGGGTCTACAATGATAACGGCCGGGAGGAAGAAACGTTTCAGCTGACCAATCCACGCCAGTGTTTGGTGCTCGAACCCGAAGACTGGCACACCATGGACAGGTTCTCCGACGATGCCATCCTGCTGGTTGTCTCGAATCAACTCTACGACAAAGACGATTACATATACGAACCGTATCCCCGGTATCGGATTTCGGGCAAATTCATGATGGCCAACGCGGAATGATTCCGTTTCTGGACCTCAAACGCCTGAACGATCCGCATCAGACCGCCATTCAACTGGCGGCAGAACGGGTTTTGCAATCGGGCTGGTACATTTTAGGACCGGCCGTAACAGCCTTTGAGCAGGCTTTTGCGCACTACTGCGGAACCCGGCACTGCATTGGTGTTGCCAACGGGCTGGATGCGCTCACTTTGGTGCTGCGGGCCTGGGCGTTTCCGCCCGGCAGCGAGGTTATCGTTCCCGCCAATGCCTATATTGCCTCGGTCCTGAGCATCACACAGGCGGGATTGGTGCCCGTTTTTGTGGAACCCGACCCGCGCACCTACCTGCTTGACCCCGCCCGCATCGAAGCCGCCATAACTGCCCGCACCCGCGCCATTCTGCCCGTTCATTTGTATGGCCGCTGCTGCGAAATGACCGCCATCAGCCCCATAGCAGAACGCCACAATCTACGGGTGCTGGAAGATGCTGCGCAGGCGCATGGTGCCCTGCTCGATGGTCGGCGGGCCGGGAACCTGGGCCACGCAGCGGGCTGGAGTTTTTATCCTACCAAAAACCTGGGTGCCCTGGGCGATGCCGGTGCCATCACCACCAACGACGATGACCTTGCCCACCGGCTGCGCGCCTTGCGAAACTACGGCTCCGTGCAGAAATACGAGAACGACCACGTCGGTTTCAACAGCCGGCTGGACGAACTACAGGCGGCTATTCTGTTGGCCAAACTGCCCGGCCTGACGGCCGAAAACGCCCGACGCTGCACCCTGGCCCGGCAATACCTGACCGGCATCACCAACCCCGACCTGATGTTGCCCCCCTCCGACCGGCCCGACCAGGATGTCTGGCATTTGTTTGTGGTTCGGCATCCCCGGCGCGACGATTTCCGGGCCTGGCTGCACCAGCGGGGCATCGGCACCGAGGTGCATTATCCCATTCCGCCCCATGGGCAGCGGGCTTATCCGCAGTTTGCCCATTTGTCGCTGCCTATTTCGGAGCAGTTGCACCGGGAGGTCGTCAGCCTGCCACTCAACCCAACCCTAACCGACGAAAACGTTCGGTATATTATCGACACCATCAACGAGTTTGTTCTTTAGCCGTTTCGCCCATGCAGCTCTCCGTTGTGATCCCGGTCTATAACAGCCAGCGCACCATTGGGCCGCTGGTGGAGCGGCTACAGGCCTGTTTGGCAGGCCGGGCGTTTGAGGTCGTGCTCGTGAATGATGGTAGCCACGATGGGTCGGAGGCCGTTTGCGGGCGGCTGGCCGATGCGTATGCCAACGTTCAGTTTATATCGCTGCGCCGGAACTTTGGCGAGTTTAACGCGGTGCTGTGTGGGCTTTCGCACGCGCAGGGCGACTACACGGCCATCATCGACGACGACTTTCAGAACCCCCCCGAGGCCATTCTGACCTTGCTGGAAACGGCACAGTCCGGGGAGTTCGATGTTGTCTACAGCCGGTATGCCCGCAAACAACACCACTGGTTTCGGAACGGGGGCAGCTGGCTCGTCAACACCCTCACGACTTATTCGCTGGGCAAACCCCGCAACCTGTATTTGTCGAGTTTCAAAATCATCGGGCGCGGGGTGGTGAACGAACTTGTTAAATATACCGGCCCTTACCCTTACATCGACGGGCTTATTTTTCGGGTTACGCGCAACATTGGCAGCATAGAAGTGCCCCACCATACCCGCCCCGACGGCCGCTCCGGCTACACGCTCCGCAAACTGATTGCCCTTTTTCTGAACGTATTCATTGGTTATTCGCTCTGGCCAATCCGGGTTTTCACGGTCCTGGGTGCGCTGATGTTCGGGCTGGGCCTGCTGGCGGGGGTGGGCTTGCTGGCGGGCCAACTGGCGGGCGCGTTTGTGGTGGCGGGCTGGGGGGTGGTGTTGTGGGCCATCCTAACGGGGCTGGGTCTGCAACTGCTGTTCATGGGCGTTTTGGGCGAATACCTCGGCAAATTATTTATGGCCCACAGCGGTTTGCCCGCTTACGTTGAAAAATTTACTTCCCGGAAAACATAAAATAACCGCCACCCGTCACGCACTAAACCTGCTTACAGTCCTCTTTTTTCTGCTTTGTTTATGATTGATCGCCCGGATGAATACGAAAAAATGTTTC
>JAYVAP010000787.1:0-2463 GCA_043750915.1 Spirosoma sp.
TGAAGGTTCCGCTGGCATCGAAAAGCAGGAAGTAGCCGGTTTCACCCTGCTTAATCATCACCGCATAAATTGTTACGTTGTCGCGGGTTACCACCTGCTCGGCCCGCCCGAAGGTATAACCGGCGTAGGTTTTGGTCAGGTAATCGCGCGTGGTCTGCGGCAGTTTATCGGCCGTGATCGCCATTCCCGTTCCCTTTGGACCACGCTTACCGGGTCCACCTTTCCGCGCCAGCAGTTTGCCCGTTGCGTCGAAATTCAGGTTAATTCTCTTGCCGGCCTGGGTGATGCTCACTTCATAGTACAACACAACACCGGCTGCATCGGCGGCCTGCCCGGCCATGCCAAAGGTGTAGCCTGCATAGGTAGCTGTCAGGTAATCCAGCACGGCTTTGGGTAGCTTGTCCTGCGTAATGGTTGTTTCGTTGGCCTCCCCAGGTCCGGGGCCACCCTTTCCGCCACGGCCCGGTTGCAGGGCACCGGCAGCGTCGAAGTGCAAATGGTAACGAACGCCCCCCTGCTCGATCACGACCGCGTAGAAGGTAGCTCCCGCCCGATTAACACCCTGCATAGCCTGCACAAGGGTATAACCGGCGTAGGTTTTGGTCAGGTAATCGCGTGTGGGCTGCGGCAGTTTATCGGCCGTGATGGCGGTGCCTTTGCCAAAGCCGTCGAGCACACCCGCCCGCGCCGAAGCCGTTGCCTGATCGTTGGGCTGCAGGGTGGTGTTTTGGTTACAGGCCGTTAGCAGGGCCGCTGCGACCAGGCCAAACATCAATTGTTTTTTCATAGGAGATACAGTAGGAAAAATGAAACAGGAATAAATGGTACAGGTACAGGTGGTTTCAAGTTGGCGATTGGTTTTTGTTGCTGGTTTGGACCGTGATGATGGTGGGTGCCGACTGGTAGAACTCAAACAGGGCCTGGCCAATTAATTCGTGGCTCACGCCGTTGAGGTATTCAGGGCTTCCGGTCAGAAAATGCTCGTCGCGCGGGCGAGCGACCGCCTGCGTATCGAAAATACTAAACAACTGACTACCCGCTATCTTCATCAGTAGCGACCGACTTCGCTGCCTCGCCAGCTGTTCCAGTGGCATCTGGCAGGGAAACGGGGTCATCAACAACACCGTGTGGCGATGGGGACGCAGGAGGGTTAGCAGTTGCGTCAGTCCGGTGGGGCACCACAGGGCCGACACCATCGATGCGGCCACGTTCATGAGTGTTCTGGCCATCATACCCGCCCGCTTCAGCATCCGCGATGGCCCGGGCTGGCTGTTCTGTGCAGTAAACTGCAACCTCGGCAACACCGGACCGGCCACTGCCCGCCCGGCAGTACTGCCGGGCATCCTGCGCCGGATAATATCGGACCCCAGCTGCAACACAATCAGGTCATAATGATGGAGCGGCAACCGGGCCAGTAGCGCGGTCGATTCGGGCAACGACAGGTGGGCGTAGGCCTCAACGGTTACGGCCCGCCCGGCGCGGCTTAGTTGCCGAACAAAATGACCGGTGTAGCTGAGTTGCCGGGCTGGCAGACCGTATCCATACGTATGACTATCACCGAGGAGCAGAATTTTCATCTTGTTGAGAAACGGCACACATTCATCCGTTTAAAAAGCCATACGCCGGCAACTCCACAAACGTGGCAGCATCCTGCCATTTAGTTTGTGGCAGACAGACTATTCACTAACCGGTTGCAACGCTGTTTATCAATCCCGCGTATTACCTTTATAAGGTGTTGCACCAAGCGACCCTATAAACCTGACAGAACCTTGTTCTTCAAGAAGACGGCCACCTTCACCGATAATGACCTCCCGAGTATCATACGGGCTTGTCGGGTCAATGATCCACGGGCGCAGCGGACATTGTTCAAACAGTTTTTCGGCTACGCCAAAAGCATTTGCCTGCGCTACACGTCTTCGTCCGAAGAAGCCGAAGACGTGCTGAACGAGGGATTTCTGAAGGCTTTTCAGCACCTGGAAAAGTACGACGAAACGTTGCCCTTTAAAGCCTGGCTGCGTACCATTCTGGTCAATACCGCCATCAGCCACTACCGCCGAAACAGCCGGTTTGACCAACAGACAACCCTGGATACGGGCGAACACGTAGCCCTCAACGACGATGTGGTGGATCAGATGGCCGCCGAAGAAATTCTGGCGCTGGTCCAGCAACTGAGTCCCACCTACCGAACGGTGTTTATGATGCACGTGGTGGATGGCTATAGTTTGCACGAGATTGCGGGTTTGCTCGAACACAACGAAGCAACCGTGCGCTCGAACTTTGCCCGCGCCCGGCAGAAACTCCAGCTACTCATCAAACAAACCCATTCCTTCCACGCCCAAAGCGGCCCGACCGCCCCAATCCGACACTATGAAAACTGACCGATTCAGCGATAGTATCCGGCGGAAACTGGAAAGTATCCGGCCGGACTTCAACGACAAAGACTGGACCCGACTTCAGGCCACG
>JAYVAP010000788.1:0-3812 GCA_043750915.1 Spirosoma sp.
AGCAGCTGTTCACGCTCTAACAGTGCAGCTAACACGGTTGGTTTGGTTTTCGCCTGTCCCTGCTCTTTCGCGTCAGCCTGTTTTGCCTGTCCCTGTCCAGCCTGCTCATTAGCCGGACGCTCCATGTCTTCTTTAACAAATGCTGTTGCTTCACGGGCGCGTCTAAAGCGTTCCTCAGCGGCCGCTTTGTCCGGGCCTGAATTTATTTTTTCGCCCGTTGCGCCGTTCTGTGCGCCGGGGTTCGTATTTTTGTCCTGTTCAAATTTCACGATTTGGCGTTTTTAGTTCGGGGGTCGGTTGCCCTGGTAAGCCCGGCCCCTTTTTCGTGGATATTAATTTGAGTATTCTGCCGACTTCAAACCCGGCGATACCGACACCGACCAGCATCAGCACTTCGATTAGGTATTTCATCAGAATGGCAGGTTTTTAAAGTTGTCCTGAAACCACCCGTAGAACCCTTCAAAATCACGTGCCACGTAAACCATTGCGCCCGAATGCACCAAGTCGGCTATGGCCTGTTTCTGGACCTCTGACAGCCGGTCTTTCCCCGCCTTAACTTCAACGAACACGGCCTGACCATGACCATTGACCACTGCCAAAATATCAGGCAGGCCCGCACGTTGCTGACTTGGGATGAATTTGCCGACATCAGCCCGGTAGCTTCCGGTGCTGGCAAGACGGGTAGCGAAATGGCCGTGTAGGGTAAGGTAGTCGACTATAGCCCGCGTCAATCCATTGGCCGTACTGTCCTTGTACTTACTCTTCACCGGGTAAGGCACTGCCGGGTGCTTTCTGGCTTTGCGCTCATCAGCCAGGGCGTTTAAATGTTCGATTGCCTTCATAGCGTAGCACCCCCTTTGCCTTTACGCCGTTTCTTTGCCGTGGCGGGTGGCTTTGTAAAGGTCCGAAGCCATTCAAAAACAGTAGCGCGGTTCCAAATAACCTGACCGTCGGCTAATTCTTTCCCTCCGGGTACCTCGCCGTTCTCTAACAATGTTTTCAGCAATTTGCCCGGCACACCCGAACTATGGCAGACTAAACCCAGCCACGCGCGGTCGGCGTACGGGGCGCTTTGGATGTCTGGTTCCGAAAAATCCAAGACCTTGCTTAGTTCAAGTTCAGCCAGGCGGCATTCAAGTTCAGCCAGGCGGTCGTTAAAGTCGGTTGCGTTGCTCATAGCGTAGCACCCCCCTTCCGTTTGCCCAATTGGCGGCTAATCTGGTCTTCGGCACGGCTGGCCATTTGGGTAGCATCGGGCAACGGTAGCACCGTGCGAGACCGGAGCCAGTTCAGCACGGCGGCTTTGTCATATAAAACTCGCTTACCGAACTTCACAAGGCCGGGTATTTCGCCGTTCGCCGACTTCACCCGGAGCGTACTGGCTGGCACACCGGAGCAGGTGGCCACTAACCATTTGAAGTCCCCGTACGGCTCTTTGTCGGGGGCGGTTGTGTTCGATGGGGCCTTTAACAGTTCGCAAAGTTCGCGCTGTCCTTTCTCAATGGCAGTCAGCCGGTCGTTCCAAATTTCAAACCAATTAATCATGCTCGCTTTGCCCGACGGGGTGTTTCGTCGTTGGGCATTGCAAACTTGAGAAAACAAAAAAAGTCACTTTGAAAGTGACCAAAAAACAGGGGTTAATTTGCTGATTATCAAAGTCTTATGGAAAAGGTCAAAAAGGTCACCAAAAAGGTCACCCTTATTTTAGGCGGATTTGGTTGGCTCTTTCTACAGTAACATTGCCCCGCAAAATCTTGTAAGCAGTGTCGTATGAAACGGCCTTTGGTGAAGTTTCCCCCCACCTCAACCAAGCGGCTAACCAGCGGGCCACGGGTTGCATATCGGCCACAATCCCCCCGTGTTCCTCCCTTGCCTGCTTAAAAACCCATACTAATGACCCGGCTTTTAGCTTAACCCAAACGCGCTCATCCTGCGTAAGCTGGCCCTTTTCAATCAGGCGGGATAGTGCTCCGTGCTGGTTTTCGGGTGTGTAGGGACTTAGGGTTGAGAACAGCCGCGTTTGCATGGCGGCAAGAATGGACAGGTAAGGCGTGTTTTCGTCGGGTGTGTCATCGGCCTTTTGCGTGTCTGGTGGCGTGTTAGCCCGGCCGGGTGTGTCGATCTGGTCGTGATTGCAGGGAGAAAAAACGTACTTCTTGAAAATGGCCGGGTATGTGTGCGCCATCTGATCGAAACCGCTGAGTACTCCGGCGTAGTACCCGTATTCTTCAATCACCCGATAAGTAATAACCAGCGGACTGTTTTTGAACTCATTCCAGCCACGGAGACCGTTTTGTGAGTGATTGTATTGATAGTGCAGGTTCGCGCCAAACGCTTCCGCTTCCGGCCCGAACAACGTATTTGCTGATACGCGGTATGTCTCATTAAAATATTCAGCACCTTTTTTGAAGGCGGCCACGTATCGGGGCAGATAATCAAACGCGTTGATAGTCTCTATAGCACCGTCGTTATCGGAGTTCTGTACTTCCACCGCTCCAGCCACGAAGAAAGCGGCTACGGACGGGGAGTAGACTTGGACGGGGCTACCGTAGTGATTGATCTGAAAGTGCCCGGCTTCTTTTATTTCGGTGGCCAGTTGCTGGCAGGTATCCGTTTTCAGGAATGCCCGGCCTAAGAAATAGCGTATATCTTGCTCCACAATAGTTTGCAGGTTAAAGGTTGTCGTAAGCGTCATCCACTAAATTGGTCTCAAACTTGGATAGATATATCTGCGTGGTGTTTTCGTTAGCGTGTCCCATTGCTTCGCTGATAACGCCCGTAGCAACGCCCGAACGTTTTAGGCTCATTGCAAAACTGTGTCTCGCTACATACGTCGTTAAAGGTGTCTGTATGCCCACGTCGGCCCCGATGGCCTTTAGGTCCGTGTTAACCTGTCCCATAACCTTAGAGCATCGGTTATGAATCTGTGACGGGGTTTTATGCAATGCTGAGTTGAGGACCGGAAAAATATAGGCGTTCGGGTGCGCATCAACGGGCCGGTATCGCTCCAAAATGCCCAGCGAAACGGGTTTCAGTTGAATGGAGAATAGCCCGCCCGTCTTTCGGCGCGTATAAGTCAGCCGGGGTTTATCGGCTAAGTCCCGGCCAACGTCCCGCCAACGGAGGCCGGCCATATCTACAAAGTTGATACCTCCACAGTAATAGGAAAATAGAAACATATCCCTTGCCAGTGTCAGGCGTTCGGTCGTATCGCGTAACGTGGCATACGGACCAATGTAGGGCGCGGGCTGATAGGCTTCAATCTTTCGGATGTCCGCTTTGCTGATTGCCCGCTTTGTTGTAGTCAGATTGAACTTGCCTATCTGGTACTTGTGTGTTTCGGCGGTGTTTCGGGCGAACGGGTAGTTTGCTGGCTTTGCGTATCCGTTGGCAATGGCCCGATTTAGCACGGCCCGCAATGTTCGGAATTTAACAGATAGCGAAACCTCGTTTAGTCCCTCGCTACGCATTTTATTCTCCCAGTCGTTACAGAATCTTACCGTAACGGCACTAAAAGGTACGTCCTGACCTTCACCCACAAACCGGCTTAAATTGTTCTGTACATCCCGGTAAACCTTTCGATTCCCCACCTTACCCGTTTTCTCCATTTGGCTTACGAGTTCGCCGAAGTAAGCCAGTAGTTTAAACTTGCGGGCGGCTTGCCGCTGACCGCTAACCTGCGTAGCGACGGACCGGGCATCGTGCACCTCGTCACTTTCAGCCAATGACTGAGCGGCATCAATATACTTTTGTATCCAGACCTTAAAGCCCGCTTCTAACGCTTTGCGCTGAACAGGGGGGACGTTCTTACG
>JAYVAP010000789.1:0-2327 GCA_043750915.1 Spirosoma sp.
TGGTGTGCACGTTCCTGGGCACGACCATTCTCTTCCCGGCGCTGATCGAGGGTTTGTCGGAACTAACCGCCCAATTCATTGACAAGACGTTTTTTCCGTTTCCGTTTAACGCCATAAAGCAACAACCCAATGCGCTCACCGGCAATATCGGCCTGTTGTTCACCCCCCACGAACGCACTCGCGTGGCTCTGTTGGGGTCAACTGGTTTTCGCGCCCCCAATGTGGACGATTTGACAAAGGTGTTCGACTCCAAAGCGGGGTCGTTGGTGGTGCCAAATCCGGCTATCAAACCCGAATATACCTACAATGCCGAACTGTCGGCAAGTGGGTGGGTGGGCAACTGGTTGCGGTTAGAAGGAACCTATTTTTATACCCTGTTCGATAAGGCCATCGTGGTGGATGCGTTCACGCTCGACGGGCAAAGCAAGGTCTTCTATGCCGGTCAGTTAAGTCAGGTGTTGGCGGCCCAAAACAAGCAGAGTGCCCTTATTCGGGGATGGAATGTGGCGGCTTTGGTTCGGTTAAGGAACAAGTTTAGCTTAAGTAGTACGTTGAATCAGACAACGGGCCGAATCCGGGATGCCGCCAATACGCCCCTCGACCATATTCCCCCCATTTTTGGCCGAACCGCGCTTACGTATCAAACCAAGCGGGTGCAAGCCGAAGCCTGGGTTCTATATAACGGCTGGAAACGACTTGGCGACTATAACCCCGAAGGCGAGGATAACGCCCAGTATGCCACGCCCGACGGAATGCCCGCCTGGACAACCCTGAACATACGGGCTTCTCTGAAAATTGGCCCGTATCTGACGGTGCAGGCGGCTGTAGAGAATCTATTAGACGTGAATTATCGCCATTTTGCCAGTGGTATCAGCGCACCGGGAAGAAATGTGGTGGTGACGGTAAGGGCTTTTCAGTGAACAGTGAACAGCCAACAACGAACAGTAAAATCTACCTGTTCACTGTTGGCTGCTCACTGATAACTGTTCACTGTTTTAAAGCCATTTAGCAGCTAATTCCTTAGTTAGTTCAACCAATTTGCCGTATTCGCTGGGTTTGGAAACAAACGCATTGGCTCCTTGCAGAATAGCTTCGGCGTAATCTTTTTTGTTGGACGAAGTCGTAAGAATTACGATGGGAATTTGTTTGTCGGGCAGGGCAAGCCGCACGGCTTTCAGGGTTTCAAAACCACCCATTCGGGCCATATTGAGGTCGAGCAACACTAATTGGGGCAGTGAAACGGCCTTGTTTAGTTCTGAAAGCAACTGATCACCATCCTCTAAAGTATGAACCGTTACGGTAGGACTTGACTGCCTGAATGCCGACTTTACCAACAATTGATCGTCGCTGTCGTCATCTACCAGCCAAACACAGGGCGTAGTTTCAGTGTTCATAGCCATAAATAACATAGTAAGTGTTGCTTTTCGTACTGTACGTAAAAGTAATTCCTTTAGTTTTATAAGTCATCCCGTTACCTAAGTAGTTTTGATTAATTTTCTGTGAAAATTAGGCAACGTGCTATTTCAGACTTACCCCCTATTCTAATGGCTTTTCATTACTCAATTCATAATCAGTCATTTGCGTTTTCGAACCTGCGAACGTTGCTGGCAAAAGCCACTCCCCTGCGGTCGGGCGATCAGTTGGCGGGTGTGGCTGCCGGGTCGGCACAGGAGCGGGTGGCGGCTCAATTGGCTCTGGCCGATCTGCCACTCAAAACGTTTCTTAACGAAACCGTTATTCCGTATGAGTCGGATGAGGTGACCCGCTTAATAATCGACTCGCACCAGCCTGATGCCTTTGCACCCGTGAGCCACCTCACCGTGGGCGAACTGCGCGACTTTTTGCTGGCCCATTCCACCACTGCCCAAACCTTGACCCAACTGAGCCGGGGACTCACGCCTGAAATGGTGGCCGCCGTAACTAAGCTGATGCGAAATCAGGATTTGATTGCGGTGGCAGCCAAATGCGAGATCATCACCCGGTTTCGGAACACAATTGGCGGGCGGGGGCGGCTTTCCACCCGGCTCCAACCCAACCACCCTACCGACGATTTTCGGGGTATTGCCGCCAGCTTAGTCGATGGGCTGCTCTATGGCAACGGCGATGCCGTGATCGGAATAAACCCCGCTACCGACCATACCAACACGGTCATAAACTTGCTTCAAATGCTCGATTCGGTGCGGGAGCGGTTCCAGATTCCAACCCAAACCTGCGTGCTGAGCCACATTACCACCACCATTGCCGCCATTGAACGCGGTGCTCCTGTCGATCTGGTGTTTCAATCGATTGGCGGCACCGAGGCTACGAACCGTTCGTTTGGGGTGTCG
>JAYVAP010000790.1:0-6427 GCA_043750915.1 Spirosoma sp.
TGATCTTGGCACCCAAATACTCGCGGTTGAGGCGAGCGATGTGATCCAGCGAAATCGACTTGGGGCACTCGACCGAGCAGGCTCCGGTAAACGAACAGGCACCAAAACCTTCGGCATCCATCTGAGCCACCATTCGTTCGGCCCGCTCCACACTTTCGGCCTGACCCTGCGGCAGCACCGCCATGTGGGATACTTTGGCCGCCACAAACAGCATCGCCGACGCATTTTTGCAGGCCGCCACGCAGGCTCCACAACCAATACACTGGGCGGCATCCATGGCTTCGTCGGCCATGTTGCGCGGAATAAGCGTTTCGTTGGCATCGCGGGCCGAACCCGTATTGACCGACACATAGCCCCCCGACTGAATCACCCGGTCGAAGGCGGACCGGTCGACCATCAGGTCTTTGATAACCGGAAAGGCCCGCGAGCGCCAGGGTTCAACCACAATTGTGTCGCCGTCGTTAAACGTGCGCATGTGCAGCTGGCACGTAGTGGCCCCCGTTTGCGGCCCGTGTGCCCGGCCGTTGATATACATGCTGCACGACCCGCAGATTCCCTCGCGGCAGTCGTGGTCGAAGGCAATAATTTCTTCGCCTTTTCGGGTCAGATCGCCGTTCAGTACATCGAACATTTCCAGAAACGACATATCGGGCGATACCTTATCGAGTTGATAATCAACCAATTTCCCCGATGTATTGCTATTGCGCTGTCTCCAGACTTTAAGATTAATTTTCATGATCAGTAGCCATAAGTGGTACTATACGACTGGTTCAACGGTTATTTGTAGCTACGCTGGGTAAGTTTCACGTTCTCAAACTCAAGCGGCTCTTTGTTGAGCAGTTCGGGCTGATTTTCGCCCTGGTATTCCCAGGCCGATACAAAGGTGAAGTTGGCATCGTCGCGCAGTGCTTCGCCTTCTTCGGTCTGATACTCCTCGCGGAAGTGCCCGCCACAGGATTCATCCCGCGCCAGTGCATCGTCGATCATCAGTTCGCCCAACTCGATAAAATCAGCTACGCGGCCCGCGTGTTCGAGCGACTGGTTCATTTCGTCGCCCTCGCCCATAACCCGAACGTTGCTCCAGAACTCCCGGCGAAGTGCCTGAATCAGGCCTTTGGCTTTGGTAAGCCCCTCGGCATTGCGCGACATGCCGCAGTATTCCCACACGATATGGCCCAGCTGTTTATGAAAGCTATCGACCGGCTCGGTGCCTTTGATGGACAAAAACCGCTGGGTCATGGTGGTTACCTGCTGCTCAGCTTCTTTGAAAGCCGCATCGTCGACCGATACTTTTTCGGCCGGACCAATGGTGGCCAGGTAGTCGCCAACGGTGTAGGGAATCACAAAATACCCATCGGCCAGGCCCTGCATCAGGGCCGAAGCACCTAAGCGATTGGCACCGTGGTCGGAAAAGTTGGCTTCGCCGAGGGCATATAAACCCGGAATGGTGGTCATCAGGTTATAATCGACCCACAAGCCGCCCATCGTGTAGTGAACGGCGGGGTAAATCATCATGGGCGTTTCATACGGGTTGTCGTCGACGATTTTTTCGTACATCTCAAACAAGTTGCCATATTTGGCCTCAATTGTTTTTTGTCCGTCGCGTTTAATGGCATCGGCAAAATCGAGATACACCGCCAGCCCTGTCGAAGCCACACCCCGGCCTTCATCGCAAACCTGTTTGGCGTTGCGCGAGGCCACGTCGCGGGGCACTAAGTTTCCGAACGACGGATACCGGCGTTCCAGAAAATAATCCCGCTGCTCTTCGGTCAGGTCGGTCGCTTTAAGTTGACCGGCCCGAATTTTTCCGGCATCTTCTTTTGTTTTGGGCACCCACACGCGGCCATCGTTCCGCAGCGACTCCGACATCAGGGTCAGCTTGGACTGATAATCGCCCTTAACGGGAATGCAGGTGGGGTGAATCTGGGTATAGCAGGGATTGGCAAAGAACGCACCACGCTTGTGGGCACGCCAGGCGGCCGTTACGTTGGAGTTCATGGCATTGGTCGACAGGTAGAATACGTTGCCGTAGCCGCCCGTACACAGCAACACGGCATGGGCCGAGTGCGACTCGATCTTGCCCGTGACCAGGTTGCGGGTGACAATGCCTCTTGCCTTACCATCTTTCACCACCACATCGAGCATTTCGGTGCGGGTAATGAGTTTTACTTTGCCGTTGGTTACCTGCCTGCTCAGGGCTGAGTAGGCGCCAAGCAGGAGTTGCTGCCCGGTTTGGCCGCGTGCATAGAACGTGCGGGATACCTGAGCACCGCCAAAGGAGCGGTTGGCCAGCAACCCGCCATATTCGCGGGCAAAAGGAACACCCTGCGCCACGCACTGATCGATTATGTTGACGCTTACTTCGGCCAGGCGGTACACGTTTCCTTCGCGGGCACGGTAGTCACCGCCTTTGATGGTATCGTAGAACAGCCGAAAAATACTGTCACCGTCGTTCTGATAGTTTTTAGCCGCGTTGATACCGCCCTGAGCGGCTATTGAGTGCGCCCGGCGGGGACTGTCGTGAAACGTGAAGGCTTTAACATTGTAGCCCAGCTCGGCCAGCGAGGCCGCTGCCGAAGCCCCGGCCAGGCCCGTGCCCACCACGATGATATCGTATTTTCGTTTGTTGGACGGGTTCACCAACTTCAACCCAAACTTATGCCGTGCCCATTTCTCGGTCAGCGGACCTTCGGGGATTTTAGATTCCAGTTTCATAGTGAAAAAGCAAAAAGGTGAACGAGCAAAATTACTGTTGGGCAAATACCCCCTGTTTCCTGCTCCTTCACGCGGTTGGTGGTTAAATTATCCCGTGGACTTGCAAAAACACGTAAATCGGCATGGCTGCAAAGGCAACCGGAATGATCAGCGCAAAGAAGTAGCGCCCCACAAACTCAATCATCGGCGTATATTTGGTATGACGAATACCCAGCGACTGAAACCCGCTCTGAAACCCGTGGGCCAGGTGAAAGCCAATGGCTACCATCGACAGCACATACAGCAGCACATACCACCACTGTGAGAAGGCTTCTTTCACCACAGAATACAAATCTTTATACTGCTTGCCGTCATACTCGGCCATGGGCACCGATCCAAAGTGCATCTCATACCAGAATGTGCGCATGTGAATAATAATAAACAGCAGCAACACCGTTCCCAGGATGCCCATATTGCGCGAAGACCATGGGCTGTTGGCCTGGGGCCGGGAGTAGGCATACTTCACGGGCCGGGATGCCTGATTGTGGCGCGTTAGAATGAGGGCCATCAGCGCATGCACCAAAATGGACGCATAGAGCAGGTAGGAGACCGTGATAATGACCGGGTTATGGGTCATAAAGTACGTGTATTCGTTGAAAGCCCGCCCGTTGTCGCCTTTGAACAACTGTAGGTTGCCCGCCATGTGAATGATCAGAAACGAACTCAAAAATAATCCCGTCAGCGACATAACGACCTTGCGACCGAGGGAGCTGGACAGTGTTTGTGTTACCCAAGCCATAGGATGAACGACACGAAAGTTAGGTGGTTAATCAATTGAGAAAAAGCCGCTTTGAACGGCGCATCAAAACTAAAGCACAAACCCGACGGAAACAAGATTGACCTGTTTTTTTGGCAACTTTACGTCTAATCGATACGTCGAAAAATTCAACAAACGGTTTGTCTGGCTAACAGCATGTGTCCTTTTTTTGTTTACTTCCGGCAGTTTAATTTTAGCCTTTTGTCAGCCTGTCTGCCAAGGCATCCGGACGGGGACAATCGATGCGGATCAAACCCTGCGGCAACTGTCTTTCTTGATCTGATCCAATTAACGGGTTTACTTTGCACCACCAACCGCTTTTATGCGGTTGGTCAACCCCTATGAAGGCATACGTTTTTCCTGGACAAGGGTCCCAGTTTCGCGGCATGGGCCACGATTTATACCAGCAGTCGGAACAAGCCCGCCAACTCTTTGCGCAGGCCAATCAGGTACTTGGCTACGACCTGACCCATGTTATGTTTGAGGGAACTGATGAAGACCTTAAACAAACAGTTTATACACAGCCGGCGGTATTCGTGCATGGCGTTGTGTTGGCCCTCGTTACCCCATCGTTCAGGCCCAACATGGTGGCGGGGCACTCGCTTGGCGAACTGGCAGCCTTAACAGTGGCCGGGGTGCTGTCGTTTTCCGACGGGCTGCGGCTGGCCTCGGTTCGGGCAACGGCCATGCAGCGGGCTTGTGAGCTGATACCGTCGGGCATGGCGGCTGTGCTCGGCTTGTCCGACGAGTTGATTGAGCAGGTTTGTTCGCAAATTAGGGCGGGCGAAGCAGGGGGCGAAATTGTGGTACCCGCCAATTACAATTGTCCCGGCCAGGTCGTTATTTCGGGCAGTTTAGCCGGGTTGCAACTGGCCGAAGTATCCCTAAAGACCGCCGGGGCGAAACGCGTGGTGCAGCTGGCGGTGGGTGGCGCTTTTCACTCGCCTTTTATGGAACCGGCACAGGCCGAGTTTGCCGAAGCCGTTGACCGGATGCCTTTCAACGCTCCCCGCTACCCTGTTTATCAAAACGTTGATGCGCAGCCAACCGTCGACCCGGTGCGCATCAAAGCCAATCTGATTGCTCAGTTGACAGCACCGGTCCGCTGGACCCAATCCATTGAGCAAATGGTGGCCGATGGGGCTACCGAATTTACGGAGTGCGGGCCGGGCAAGGTGTTGCAGGGGCTAATCCGAAAAATCAGTGCTTCGGTTACGGTCACGGGCCTGTAGCGTATTGTTCAAGGATAGAACAGGCCTGATAATCAGTACTGAACAGCCATTGGGCGGGGATATTCCTAAAAAAAGCGCATTTCACTTGTTTTAGACCCTATTCATCGGTTATCTTTGCACTCGCAAACAAAAAAAGGCCCGATAGTATAAGGGTAGTACGACAGATTTTGGTTCTGTTTGTGGAGGTTCGAATCCTTCTCGGGCTACAAAGAAACCGCCACTCAGCACTCGCTGAGTGGCGGTTCTGTTTTCAGCAGCCTTACCTGCCGTTTGTTCGTTAATGCAGGTAGTGACTCAGCGTTGCCAGGTGCTACCCACCCGCCCTTTGTAAGCACTATACATGATAATGTGTGACAATTACAAAGGGCGGGTAAACAGCGTTTGTTCTATTCGGGTTCGCCTTACCAAAACAAATAACCTATTGGTATAAAATCAACTCAAATCGTATACTGCTGATTTACTCGCCCTAAACAAAATACCGTATTACAACTTATTTTGTATCCAATGTGTGACTTCTATGGTCCACTTCCGTCGTAGGAATGTAAACGCGGGGATTCACCACAAAAAAACACAGGCAATGGAGCAGGACGAGAAAGTAAGACGGAACCGGGCCGAAACTATACAACGCATTGTGGAAGCGTTGGAAGAAGTCATTGCTGAACACGGTCTTCAGGGCGTGGGCGTGAACCGGGTTGCCGAGAAAGCCCAGGTCAGCAAAGTGCTGATATACCGGTATTTTGGCGGAATGGAAGGGTTGATGGACCATTACGTGAGAATGGGCAAACTTTTTCCCATTCTCAGCCCGGCTGTGCTCGATCAAATTCGTCCGCTGCACGAATCGGATGTAGCCCAGGTCTGGTACCGGCAGGTTATTCAAACCTACCGCCAATTCCGAACGTTTAAGGCAGCCCGCGAGATTTTGAAAGCCAGCGTCGTAGAAAACAGTCCGATTGCCGCAAGAACCGCTGCTGCTCAAGACGAAGAGATGACCCGGCTTGTGGGGCAACTGGCATTCGTGCAGGGAGCCGACACGCAGGCCATATCGGCCGTGATGCTGGGTGCCATGAACTACCTGACCCTTATGGCCCAGAATGACCGGCCCATGATTAGCATCGACTTGCGGAGCGAAGAGGGATGGCGACGCATTGAAGGGGCAGTGAAAACGATCTATATAGGCCTGAATCGCATGGCTGTGCAGGCCAAAGACGTGAATTTAGAGGTGCATGCGGCTACCATGCCCATGGCCCAATGGTGAACCACCCAATGACCGCAAACCAACCACCTATTAGTTTGAGGCCACCGGCTACTGAACCTGCACCGTTTTCAGCTGCGGGCCAATACCTTTGATGGTTAGCGATTTCCATTTTTTGGGGAGCGTGGCTTTCCCTTCCGTAATCCCATTGTCGTTGATATCTAATCCGCCAAAACCACTCAGCACCGCCTGTAGCATTCCGCCCGCGCCAGTGGCAAAGTAAGGGTTGGTACCCCCGGCTGTTTCGGCCAGTACGCCAAACGGCGGTACCTGATTGGGTTTGTAGCTTTTCACAAACCACTCATAGGCCTTTTCCGTTTCGCCCAGGCGAGCATGAAGCGTCGACAAAACAGACCAGCCCATCGCGGGTCCGTTGGGCGAATACTTTGGTTCGTAATAGGCTAAATCTCGCCGAATGGCTGCTTCTCCCCG
>JAYVAP010000791.1:0-6803 GCA_043750915.1 Spirosoma sp.
AAAACCTTTTCCGGGCCTGCTGGTTTTGATAACATACTCTAAAAACCCAACGTATTATGGAAGATTCAGCACTTAGCGACGGCGCTCAGCAGGCCAACATGGTCTCCAACGAGAATGCCCAAACAAAATATGGACAGGATCAGGCCGAAACAAATATGGTCAAATTAGTCGACGGCAAATTAACACCCATCGGCGATACGCATGACGATGTTATGGACGATCAGCTTCAGAACCGCTATGCCAGCGATGAGGAGCGCAGTTTTCAGGGCGATCAGCAGCGTACCAAGACCTACGAAAACTCCGACGCAGCTTTGCGGGCGGGCAACGTGATCGATAACACGGTGATGCCCGATAATCCAATGGCCGAAGCCGAGATTACGGGAAATCCGGACGCGGGAGCCACCGTGAACACGGGCCTGCCATCGGAAAGCCGGCACGACCGCACCGAAGCCGCCAAAGATGCCACGCCTACGGGTTCGTTTGGCGGCTGGAATATGGTGCCGGCCACACCCAACCCGGTGCCGCCAACACCGGGCGTTCCCGAAACGCCCCCCTACAACCCAACGCCGGGGCCAGGGCCGGAGATGCCCGAATTTCCGGATACGACCAAAACCGATGTCCCCGAAATTCAGGAACCCAGCCAGCCCGACCGGTCTCATGAGATCGGCTTTCGGACCACCAACTTCGGCAGGTTCACGGCTGGCATAACGGGTGCAAACCCGGCGCAGGATATTGAACCGGGTGAAGCGGTGCCCGGCACTCAATATGAAGGCCTGGGAGTCGGGCCGGACCAGGAAGGTATGGTCGACAAGCCCGACACCAGCGACTCGGCCCATCCCTATGACGTAAATGCCAAAGAGGCTGACCCATACCAACCCGGCGAACGCCTGGAAGAAGCCAAAGAAACCCGGCAGCTGCCCCGCGAACTGATGGACGAAAGCAGCGTTCAGGCGCAGGATATGATTTCCGGGCCGGACCGCTCCGACCAGAAATCGACCGACGGGCTGGACCGGCCTTACAACGACCCACAGGCCGCCCGCGATATGGCGAGTTGATTATGTTATTCACCCTGAATTTCCCCTGACCTTATGAAAAAACTCCTTATTCCAGCCCTGTTGCTCAGCGTGATGGCACTGACAGCGACAATCAGCCAGCCACCAAAATGGACGCGTTTGTTCGATGGTAAAACCATTAAAGGCTGGCACAGCTACCACAAAGAAGGCGTTGTGGGCTGGTATGTGGAAGATGGTGCCATGACCCCCGACGGCACCGGGGGCGATTTGGTAACGGACAGGGAATACGAAAATTTTGAGTTTGAATTTGAGTTCAAACTACCCCCAAACAGCAACAGCGGGATCATTTATAAAGTCACCGAAAGCCCCGACCTGAAAAGCACGTACATGTCCGGTCCGGAATACCAGATTATCGACGACCGGGGCTATGTGTGGAAAGATAAGGCGGGTAAACGGCTTCAGTTAGGCCAGAAACAGCTGACCGGAGCCGCTTATGACCTGGTGCCGCCCGCCGATACGAATCTGGTGAAGCCCATTGGCGCGTGGAACAAGGGCCGGATTCTGGTGAACAACAACCACGTTGAGCACTACCTCAACGGCAAAAAAGTGGTGACCTACGCGTATGGCTCCGACGACTGGAAAGCCATGGTGGCCAAAAGCAAATTTGCCAACTGGGTGGCCTACGCTACGCCCCACGCCAAAGGGAAAATTGCCCTGCAAAACCACAGTTCCAGCGAGCGCGTATGGTACCGGAACGTAAAAATCCGGGAATTATAAAGGGAATTAAACAGCGGGCGCACAGGGAAAAAGTAAACCATTGCCTGTGCGCCCTTTTGTTTCCATGATTACGGGAGATCGACTTTTTTTCGCGTTTCTTTAACCTCGCCTTTTCGCTTTTTGCCGATTATTCGCTCGGCCACGGCTGATTTGGACGGTTTGGTAGCCCGGCGGGGTTTGGGTATCTCAAAGGCTTTTGTGATGAGCCGAAGAAATTTTTTCGTTACTTTCTCCTTATTGCCCAGCTGCGTCCGCTCGGTTTGGTGGGTTAACACCAACTCGCCTTCGGTGGTAAGTTTACCGGCCAGCATCCGGGTCAAAATGGCCCGCTGCTCATCACTCAGCAGCGCGGAGTCCCGGATGCTGAAACGCAATTCGGCTTTGGTAGCTACTTTATTAACGTTTTGTCCGCCCGCGCCCCCGCTGCGGGCATACTGATAACGAACATCGGGAAGCAGTTGGGTGGGGTTCATCACATTTGGGACCTATCAGGTACGGCTACAATTTCACAACAACGATGGGCTGCCAACGTTCCCCGTAGAACCAGCCGCCACGGCGGATATAGAGATAACCTTTCTCGGGACTTCATCGAAAAGAAACCCATTTCTCACAAACATTATCGGATCATGGTGGGTTGGGAGAGGGCCGGTCGGTTGACGGGCGAAGAGGAAAAACGCAAACTAATAACAACGATTATGATTTCTCAGGACCAAAACCAGACATCGCTGATCGAACAAACCGTGAACGCTTTCGACGGCAGCATCAGCCAGGTTGAACCGCAGGACGGTGTCGCACTGATTGACAAGTGGCTCGATCGGCTCGACGAATCGGGCGACGACGCTACCGACGAGATTGCCGATACACTCGAAGAACTGCGCTCGGAACTCGACCCCGACCAAACCGACGGCCAGCCCGATGCAACGATTATTGCCGACATTTTGGAGGACCTGATTCAGCAAACCCAGGCCGTGATGCAGTCGGCAGAGGCCAGTGCCGAGCAAACTGAACTCGGGCAGCTGGTGGCTACCCTCGAAAACCTGCACCGCCAGATTACAGCCGCTGCCTGAGACAAACAAACGCTCCGCTGACGGCTTCGTATAATCCAGACCGGTATACGAATCAACCCCTGCCGCTATCATCGACACCCTGTGAGATGAACAAATGGATAGTCGGTGGGTTTTATTTAAACAGAAAACAGGTAGATAATCTTACTCAACAACAATGGCAAATCAACATTCGTCAACATCGGGCTCGTCGGCTACTACTTTGCTCGACGCTACCGTAGCTGCTTTCGATCAGGGCCAGGCAGCCTCACCCCAGGAAGGCATGTCGCTGATTACAGACTGGTTTTCGTCTATAAAAAGTAATCACCAGACCAGTGATCTGATGGAGCCACTGACCCAACTGCACGATGAATTGCAGACGGGGGCACCCAACAATGCAAAACTTCAGGGGCTGCTCAACGAACTGGCTACGCTGACCGAACAGGCGGCTCCCAAAGCCGACGGCGATATGCAGTCACGGTTGAAAACCCTGGCTACGGCCCTCCGTAATTTCGCCGGTCAACTCTCAACAGCTGTATAAAACGACTACGGCAACGCAGGCAGTCTTTCGGTGCTTGCCCGTATTTAAAAAACGACTATAATGGGATCGAACATTCTGGAAGAACGGATGCTTGAGGATACGCTGACCACGTTCCACGACGGTAAACAGGCAGGGGTATCGCCCGCGCAGGGCGTTATGCTCATTGATGGCTGGTTGCAGGCGCTGCAGGGCGACCCAAACCTGGATCAGCTGGAGGGGCAGCTCAACGAATTGCGCACCGAACTACAGGTAGCTCAGCCCAACAGCCAGCGCATACGGCTGTTGATGGAAGGGCTGGCCGACCAAACGCAGCAGATCGCCGAAGGCCCCAATGCCGAAGGTAACTGGACGGGTGGTCTCGAAAGCCTGTCGAAGATTTTACGCAATTTTGGCAGTACGTTTTAAGTAGACACCGAAACGGGGTGTTTCAAGTTGTTCATCCGCTCCTGGAGTGATAACAGTCTGAAACACCCTGTTTGGCAATTATTCATTCACAACACCATGGAAACATCACTGGAACAGCGTATGCTGACAGACACGCTCGGTGCCTTCGGCGCAGGAACCACACCGGCGGTGGCACCCGAACACGGAATTCTACTGATTGAAGGGTGGCTGAACGCCCTCCGGGGCGATGTGGGTGCCGAGCGGGTCAGGGCAGAACTGGAAACCCTGCGCGATAACCTCACATCGGGCAAACCCGATGGTAACCTGATTCGTCATCTGCTCTTGAGCATGGCTAATCACACCACCACGCTGGCTGGCGAACCATCGGTTGCCGATGGAACAACAGCCGACCAACTGCGTCAGTTGGCGGGCGTGCTTCGCAATTTCAGCGACCAATTTTAAACCGCCTGTTGCCCCAATCATGCTGATACAGTCAGCCCCGGCTAAATTAATTACCACCATCTGAGCGCAGGCCGGATTCTTCAGGCCAGTGCCCGCTGAAACAGGCTCAGCCGGTCGCGTAGGACATAAGTGCTGACATCGGTGTTCCAGCCACCCCGACCTCCCACCCCAAACAGGCGTAAATCCGGTGCCAGGGTAGCGTACTTATCTAAGGCTTTATACCAGGCCGACCGGTCCCGGTAAGGTGCCAGCAGCGTTTGTGCCTGGCACAGTGCCCGGTGCTGCCGGGGCGACCAAACGGGCCGCTGCCGATAAATGGTTCCCTGTTCGCTGAGCAGATCGGGCAGGACCTGCGGTGGCGCAAATGGCAGTAATTCCGCCAGTAGATACAATCCCAGTTCCACGTTGAGCAGCCGGTTGGCAACCAAGCCGGGCAGGGCGTGCCGATGGCGCAGCCGGGTAGCCAGCGGCTCCTGCCAGCGTAATAAGCTGGTCAGGGCCGGGCGTGGGGGGCGTGCAGCGTAGGTTGATAATAGGACCGTGTTCATTTTTGTCGTTGTTGTTTATGTTCTGAACAAAGTTCAGTCTGTTAGAACGTAAAAGATTTACGTTGTTCCTGGACTGTTACTTTTTTCATCGGTTATTTTTTCGAAAGCAGGCGGGGCGTGTCGATGCGTGCCGTATCAGGCCAGCATCTTGCGGAGCACAGTTAGGCGATTGCGGGAAAACCCAACCGTTTTTTCGCCAAACCAGCTTCGATCCCGGCTGATGTCATAAGCACTGAAGGGGATGGCTGCGGTTGCGTAGCGGTCAAGCAGCGCACTCCAGATGACTGGTTGAAGGCAGTGGCCCAGTACCAGCCGACCCCGATTCAGGAGTTTTTGGTGCCTGGCTGTCCAGTTCAGGTGGTTGGGAGACGAAGAACCCGCTGAAGCCATTAGGGCGGGCAGCGAATCGGGCGGTGCTGTCGGCAATAATTGCGATAGCAAAAACAAGCCCATTTCAACATCCAATAACTGCCCCGCCGAGAGGGCCGCGTTTTTGGGAGTCTGGGCGCGAACCGGGCCGAAAAGCACGGGCGTTGGCGAGCGGAAAAATAAGGGCGTAGTGTTCATGAGTCTGGTTGTTTAAAAAAATTGACAGAACAAAGTTCTATCCGTCAAAACGTAATCTTTTTACGTTCTTCTTTTTAAGCCCGAATTTTTTAGTTTTTTTTGTATTCGTCCCTACCTGTTTCGCCTGCCGACAGTTAAATTCATAACCGTGCCCATAACCCGCTCTGCTTTTCAGCGCTACCGCCTGATCGACGAAATCATCAGCCGATACCCGCGTCAGTACTCCAAGCGAAAGCTGTTTGAACTTTGCCAGGAAAGGTGCGGCATTCGGTCCATGTCGTCGCTGGAAAAAGATATTCAGCGGCTGCGCGAAGACCACGATGCGCCCATTGCCTATTGCAAACGGCGCAATGGGTATTACTACACCAATCCTGAGTTCCGGCTGCTGCGGCTCATGCTCTCGCCCGACGATATGGAAGCCCTCGACTACGCCCGCGAGGTGTTGGCCGCCACGCAGGGGGCATCGGTGGCCGACGAGCTGACCAACGCCCTGCAAAAAGTCCGGCAAAGCTTGGATATTATTCGTGAGGTGAAAACCGAGCCCCTCACGCGCCGGATCGTGTATGTGGAAGAGCGGATTCTGGGCGGCAACCGTCAGTATGTGCCCGTGCTGATCCGGGCTATCAACCAAAACCGGCAAATTCAGTTTCGCTACACTAAACACGACACCGGGACAGCCCCAGCCGCCGACGCCCCTAAACTGCGCCGGTTACACCCGATTCTGCTGCGCGAAGTAGCCGATAGCTGGTACGTGATTGGCTATGATGAAGGAACCGGTCAGGAACGTACCTTTGCCCTCGACCGCATGAGCGACCTCGCCCTCACCGACGACCCCTGTGCGGTGCCGCCTGCCGTGCTGACCAACGTCAGCGAACTGTTTGAGCACATCTATGGCATCACCGACAGTAGCGGACCGGTGGAGGAAATTCTGCTGTCGTTTTCGCCCCTGTTTGGCCGCTACGTGAAAGCCAAGCCCATTCACCAGACCCAGGAGGTGGTCAGCGACACCGCAACGGCCTGCGTGGTGCGGCTGCGGCTGGCACCCAATCGGGACCTGCTCATGCACCTGCGGGCCTACGGCGAACACCTAACTGTGTTGCAGCCCGCCAGCTTGGTCGAAGCCATGAAAGCGTCGCTGCTGGCTACGCTGAATCATTATTGATCGGGAATGAATAGGCAAACATTCTATGCAAGTCTCCGGCGTTTTGGTCTGGAAAGCGAAAAAACCAGTCCAGCCACGCTTGGCTGGACATACATCGGGATTCCTGCCGACATAACGGAAGTACTCCGTCCGGGCCAGAAAACTTCGTTTCGGGTGAAAGGAACGCTCGATTCGCTAACTATTGAGCAAGTGGCACTCGTGCCCATGGGCGACGGCACGTTTATGATGGCGGTAAATGCAACAATGCGACGGGGCCTTGGCAAAGAAGAAGGAGCGAGCGTGCGCGTCAGTATCGAGGTGGATGAG
>JAYVAP010000792.1:0-2968 GCA_043750915.1 Spirosoma sp.
TCTAAGATATTGATTAACAAGGCTTAATGGATAGTTAGCATAGCGGTTTTATGGGTAGAACATAGCAGGTTTGGGAGCCTGCCAGCGGCCTGTCGGTGACAAAGACGCGGGCAGGCTCCCAAACCTGCTCAACGAACAAAGTATATTTACGGCTCCACGCGGGTTAGTCGGCCACCACAATCAGCGGGGCCACTTCTTCGGGGTCGTTGTCGGCCGACGCTTTGCGTTGCTTCATAGCGCGTTTGGCGGCTTTCTTCAGGGTCACGTCGTAGAGGTCGGTTCGGCGGTCTTTGAGCACCTGCACCGAGCCGTGTTCGTGAAGTTCCTTGAGCAGGCTCAGGTCGACATCGGCAATGAGCACCATTTCGGTGTTGGGCGTGGCTTCGGCTTTTACGGCGTTGGTCGGAAACTGGAAGTCGGAGGGCGTAAAGACCGCCGACTGCGCGAAGTTGATGTCCATGTTATGGACCTTGGGCAGGTTGCCCACGCAGCCCGATATGGCCACGTAGCATTCGTTTTCGATGGCCCGCGCCTGTGCGCAGTGCCGCACCCGCGAGTAGCCGTTCTGGGTATCGGTCAGGAAGGGTACAAACAGAATCTGCATGCCCTGCTGCGCCAGAATCCGGCCCAGTTCGGGAAATTCGACATCGTAGCAGATGAGCATCCCAATTTTGCCGCAATCCGTGTCGAAAGCCCGGATTTCGTGGCCGCCCACCATGCCGTAGTGTCGCACTTCGTTGGGCGTAATATGAACTTTGCGGTACTCTTCAAACGACCCGTCGCGCCGGCATAGGTAAGCCACGTTATAGAGTTTGCCGTCGTCGTCGACGAGCGGCATACTGCCCCCCACAATGTTCACGTTGTAGGAAATGGCCATTTCGCAGAGTTTATCGCGGACAGCCTCGGTAAAACCGGCCAACTTTCGGATGGCCACCGGTTCGGGCAGGTCGTTGAAATCGGCCATCAGGGGCGTATTGAAAAACTCGGGCAGCACCATGAAATCGGCCCGGTAATCGCTGACGGCGTTGGCGAAAAACTCCACCTGATCCAGGAAAGAATCTAAATCTTTGAACAGGCGCATCTGCCACTGAATCACGCCGAGCCGGATAATGGAATCGGTATGGGGGCGTTTGTCTTTCTCATCGACGTAATAAATATTGATCCACTCCAGCAGCGTGGCGTATTCTTTCGATTCGGTGTCGCCGGGCAGGTAGCCGCGCAGGACCTTGCGCACGTGGAAATCGTTGGAAATCTGAAAGGTGAGCGTGGGGTCGTAGATTTCTTTTTGCTTTACCTTGGCAATATATTCGCGGGGGCTGAGGTCATCGGCAAATTTATTGTAATTGGGAATGCGGCCCCCGGCCAGAATTCCTTTCAGGTTCAGCGTTTCGCAGAGTTCCTTGCGGGCATCATAGAGCCGACGGCCCAAGCGCAGATCGCGGAACCCCGGGTGTACAAACACCTCAATGCCGTAGAGATAATCGCCTGCATCGTTGTGGGTACTGAAGGTGTAGCCGCCCGTAATTTCGCGGTAGGTATGATTGTCGCCAAACTGACTGTATTTGACCCGGATGGCCAGCGCACAGGCGACCACTTTGCCGTCGACCTCTACGCAGAACTGGCCTTCGGGGAAAATATTGAGCAGTTTGGTAATCTTACTTTTCTCCCAGTAATCACCGCCAATGCCGCTGTATACTTCAATCATGGCCTCCTTGAGGTCATTGTAATCGTCTTTCTGTAGGGGTCTGGTCTGAATATGCATGGGTGTTGGGTACCGGATGGGTAGCCCGGAGAATAATTTCCATTTCCGTCAGCATGTCGTCGGTAAAATCTAAGTGCGTCACAAAACGAACCAGATGTTTGCCAAACGAAACACCCCGGATGCCGTTGTTTTCCAGAAGTGCAACATAGTCGGCGGCCAGGATGGTTTCGGGAAGCCGGAAAATGACGATATTCGTGTCGATGGGCAGAATTTCCTGTACCTCGGGCCGGTGTTCGAGCAGGGCACCAATTTTGCGGGCGCGGGCGTGGTCCATCTTCAACCGGTCGATGTGATGATCGAGGGCGTAGATGCCCGCAGCGGCCAGAAAACCCGCCTGCCGCCAGCCCCCGCCCATGAGTTTACGATACCGCCGGGCCTGCCCAATCATGTCGGCCCGGCCCAGCAACAGCGATCCCACCGGACACCCCAGCCCTTTGGACAAGCAAATGCTGATGGAATCGAAGAGCGAACCGTAGGCCTGGGTTGTGTCGCCGGTTTCGACTAAAGCGTTGAAGAGTCGCGCCCCGTCCAAGTGCAGCTGCAATCCGTGTTCTGTGCACACCTGCCGGATGGCCGCAATTTCGGGCACCGTATAGTAGCAGCCGCCCCCTTTGTTGACCGTATTTTCGAGCACCACCAAACGCGATAGTGGTTTATGAGCATCGGTGGGGTTATAAATAAGGTCGCGGATGAGGTTGGGCGTGAGTTTGCCAACCGGCCCGTGGGCCAGGCTCACCGATGCCAGGGCGTTTACGGAAATGCCTCCGCCTTCGTACTGATACACGTGCGACAGGTAATCGCAGATCACATCGTCGCCGGGGCGGGTGTGGGTGCGAATAGCGAGTTGGTTGGTCATGGTGCCCGATGCACAGAAAACGGCTGCTTCCATGCCAAACAGCCGGGCTGTTTTGGCTTCGAGGGCATTCACGGTCGGGTCGTCGCCGAGTACATCGTCGCCCAGGGGGGCCGCAAACATGGCTTCGCGCATGGCGGGCGTGGGTTGCGTAACGGTATCACTACGGAGGTCGATAAGCATAGAAAGGGGTTTATTCGCCGGGGTCGCGGGTGCCGAAGTAAGCAATTTCCAGCACTTCGCCCGGCGGAACAAAGGACGCGAAGGAGTCGTGTTTGATCTCGAACTGCTGAATAATATCTTTCCACATCGGCTTACCGGCAAAACTGATCTTGTAGGTCCGCATTTTCCCA
>JAYVAP010000793.1:0-5504 GCA_043750915.1 Spirosoma sp.
TGGCTACCTGGGGCGAGATTCCTAATTTCTCCATCAGGTTCTGCTGCACGTTTTGTTGCACACCGGTAGTTACTTCGGCCTGGGCATTCCCCCCCTGCCCGGTAAGCATACCCAGCAGACTGCCAATGCCTCCGCCCTGCGCCTGTTGCTGCAAACCGCTCATGATGCCGCCCGATACGGCTTCCATGGCATCCTGATTCTGATGATTGGGAATGGCCGGATTGTTGGTAATGGCCTGACCCGACTGCTGCTGTACTAAATTCATTAAGGTTTCTAACATGGTTTTGGTTGATTTTAGCAATTAATGCAATTGAAAGTGCTTCGTAGACTACCCAAAAATACGGTCAGTTATAGCCGTACTTAAAGGCAAAATGGTTACTTTGTGCTGATTTTTAATGAACCACTATGACGAACGAACACCCCAAAAGTAGCGGTCCGGCAGCAGAAACCAAGCCCTTTCATGACCTCATTAACCCCCTGCTCGCCGGTTTGTTATACCCCAGCGAATCCGACGAACCCCTCGAACCCATTACGTGCTACCTCACCCAGCCCCAGCCCCTCACACCCAGCCAGGTTAAAGACTGGCAGCTGCTGCCGCCATCAGTATGCGTAGAGGAGATTGATGAGGCCGAATTCTGGGAGCCGGTCATCCGGGAGCAGGACTGGTATGGCAACGTGGAGAAGGAGCGCACGGCCCGGTTTGGGCAACTCAAAAAATTCATTGAAACCGAGTTGACCGGGCGGCAGGTGTTCCGGGCAGGCCAAACCGAAATTGACCTGTATCTCCTCGGCCAGCAAAAAAACGGCGAACGGGCAGGTATTAAAACCAAAATTATCGAAACCTAAAGTGGAAACAGTGTCCTGTTAAAACGACGTAAGCCCCGGTTCATCACCGGGGCTTCTTTGCGGGTCAAAATCCGTTCGTTACTCCCGCTCCACAAAGGGCAAAAAATAAGCCTGAATGCAATGGAAGAGCAGTCGCTATTCCTTTTGCTAAACCGTTGGCTGGCGCTGAATGATCAGCCCAATGGAGGTTACAACGTATTGATCTAACTGCAGTTTTACGTGGGTCTTCAGTTTATAGGGTTGCAGATCGACCTTAAAGTCCTGGGGCAAGCCACCCAATGAGTAATCCAGTTCTTCGACACAATGGCCCATCGCTCTGATTTCGGCTATTGTTCTGTCAATATCCTGCATCCTGAAAATAACCGTATTCCCCGTATCCATGGTGCGGTCGTTGGAAGATATATTAAACTCGGTGGTATGAACCGCCCAGCCACCCGGCTTCAGGGTATCGATCTGATTTTTGAGAAAAGCCAGGCCTTTCTGTAATGAACCTAAGTGCTCAAATGAGCAACTCGACCAGTTGAAATCAAAGCCGGTCAGCTCATCGGGGATCGCATTCATATCCACCGGCCGGTAGCTTACCAAGGAGCGAAACAGCTGCTCGTCGACGATTTTCTTTTTGTAGAGCGAGTCTACGCCAAAGCATAATTGGGCGTTGTTTGTCCAGCCTTTTTTAATGCCTTCTTCAACGAAAATATCGGTAGCCAGCACTTCGCAGCCATGGTTGGCCAGCACCGACGGGAGTGGCTCGGTGCCAACGGCAAATACAAGTCCTCTTTTGCCTTTTTCAATACACTGTCGTTCCCAAAGTGCCTGCAGCACGTAGGCGTGTTCCCACTGCTTACGGTGGTAGCGGGGCGTTTCCTGCATCTCGCCACACCAGCGTTTATACCAGTCGGCCCGAAAGTCTTTTGCCTTACAAAGCTCTGATTTCCTCCGCTCGTTACCATTGACTAATGTGGTCCTCCATCGGGAAGGCTTAAAAAATCTGCTTAACTTCATAGATAGCGCATTATGGATGCAAAAAACTGCCTGCCTGCCCACAATACCCCCCGTTCTGGAATGGGCTTTGCCTGCGCGAAAGCCTATTTCAAAGCGAGGGGTTGCGCGCAGGCGTAACAAAAAAGCCTAACTTTTATGGCAGCACATACAGATTATTGGACGGTGGCGTAGGCTGGTCAACAACACGGACTGGTATGGATTTTCCATTGAACCTGACCTGCTCGGGATAGGCCCAGGCGGTCTTTGAAGGATTAAAAAAAACCAGCCAGTCGACTTCAGCTTTTCTGGGGTAAGTAAGTCGAAACCTGTTCCAACCTTCTACCGCCAATGAATCACCCCCCCCTTTGGGTAAGCGAAACATATAGGTATATTCTCTGTTTGAAAACACATCCCCTGCCGAAATTCTTACTTTCATCGATCTCACAACTTTTGTCGAATCCTCCCAGTTAACCCGTTCAATCGTCAGGCTGTCAGTTGCCAGCACGGCCGCTTTGCTTTTATTCCCAAAAGCAAAGTAGATTCCTCCGGGAGGGAGACCAGGTGTATTTGTCCAGCCTAATTTACAGCCCATGAAAGCACAGGACATAAATAATCCTGTTAGCAGGCGTAGCAACGTTCGTCTTGTTTTCATGGCTATCGGCGGATGTCTACAATTTGTCTACTGTAGCACATAAAGATTAGATGGTGGCGTAGGCTCGTCAACCACACGAACTGGTATAGGTTTACCATTAAACATGACTTGCTCGGGCTGGGGCCACCAGATATTCTTTGAAGGATTAAAAAAAACCAGCCAATCTGCTTCGGCTTTGCCTGGGTAAACAAGCCGAAACCTGTTCCATCCCTCTACCGCCACTGAATCCCCTTTGGGCAAGGAAAACATATACGTGTAATCTCTGTTTGAACCCACATCACCTCCAGAGATCCTTATCTTCATCGACCTGACAACTTTAGTCGAATCCTGCCAGTTAACCCGTTCAATCGTTGGACTATCGGTTGCCAGCAGGGCTGCTTTGTCTTTATCCGCAAAAGCAAAATAATAACCACCCGCCACAGGTACAGGTACAGGCCTTCCGCCTTTACAGCCCACGAATATAAAACCTAAGCTCAGCCCTGTCAACAGCCATAGTAATGTTCGTTGTGTCTTCATGGCTATCGGCGGATGTCTACAATTTCCTTTAAGACACTGTTGAAATTATGTGGCATGGGAGAATTATTGACATCGGCACCAAAATAGGTTTCGGTAAACCAACCATCGTGTTGGCCATCCCAGCCCCAGTTCATACTTAACTGGTAATAGTTAACGGTCGGTGTCTCACAGTAATAATAGCCGTATTCATCATAGTAGCAATATTCATTTCCTGTGGTCGATATTAGCTTGTATCCGTCACATACCCAGGCATGACAGCTTCCAGTACCCCAAGTCCACCATAAAAAACTGCCACTGCCCGTGCAGCCTGTCATGATTACCGGCCAGCCTACCTTCAGGTTATTGGCCACGTCTACCGGTTTATATGTGTAATAGTTTGCGGCAACAAAGCCAAACTTTCTTTTTAAAATGCCTGCTATATTATCTCCATCAGCGCCAGAGGAACCACAGCCCCAGTTCGTACCTACTTCACGCCCTGTATCGAACATGAGTCTGGCAGTTTCAGACGACGAAGCCGTACCCGTGGGCTTGGCAGACCAGTCGTAGTTAAATAGTGTTGTAAAACCGGGCGTTTTAGAACCCCAATACTTGACAACCTGCGACATAGCCACCGCTACACAACCAGTCAAGGGCCGTCCACACCTAAAAGGTTCTGCACAGTAACCGGGAATGTTCGCATTAAAGCCGCAAAATTGCCCCCACTTTGTAGTGAGTAGCGGATTCACCTGATCTATTACTGAAGCGGCAACCCTGCCACCCGCTTTTGCTTTTTTAGTCAGTTTGGACTTACGTATATTTTGGATTTGCTCTTTGGTCGATTTCATCCATAGTATAAGCCCACCCGGCAGTTCAGCGTTCTTTTCGATACCAACACCATTTTCAACAACGGCCAAAACAGCGGGCAAACGATCATCGGCAGAAATAATCGAATAGCCGCCTTCTTCGTAATTACAGATGTAGAAGACGGGCTGGGAAACAGTCTTTTTAGACTTGTCATCTGCATCATCGACCGTAATCTGGTTTTTTACTTTCTTTGGCCTGGCATCACCCGTTTGCCGGGCATTTGGGCTTTGCTCAGTTGCTGTTCGGGCAATTTGAAGTGCTTTTTGCGCCGACACAAAGTGGTCATCCCCAGGGCCAGCTGCGCCGGGCAATACATCGTTCGTTGCAGGTTGGCAACCTAAAACGAACAAAAATAACAACATTATAATCTGTTTCATGATAATAATTGGTTTGATTTGAGGGTGTACTAACTGTTCATCTTGTACTATCTAATGCTCTGCTAACGCGAACTTATCCCATCGAAGTATATACACAATATTATTTATTTGTTAACCCGGTTAGTGGACCGGTGCCTGACTATATAAAACGCCAAAAGCCCCGGCTCATCACCGGGGCTTTTGGCTGTTTGTTATTTCTGTTTACTTTACCTGCGCCACAACGGCACTGAAAGCCTCGGGGTGGTTCATGGCCAGATCGGCCAGGACTTTGCGATTGAGTTGAATGTCTGATTTGTTGAGCGCACCCATCAGCACAGAATATGACAGGCCGTGCAGGCGGGCACCGGCGTTAATGCGCTGAATCCAGAGACCCCGGAAATCGCGCTTCTTGGTCCGGCGGTCGCGGTAGGCGTAACCTAAACCTTTCTCAACGGCGTTTTTGGCAACCGTCCAGACATTCTTACGCCGACCAAAATAACCTTTGGCCAGCTTCATTACTTTTTTCCGACGCGCCCGGGAGGCTACGTGATTGACGGAACGTGGCATAATTTGTTTGTTTTTTGACGACCGGCGACAGAATCATTGTCAGCCAACAGCAATCCGGACGTGGTTGCCGAAACTGTTTGTTGGTTTATGAGCACTAACTGCTGTGCTTTGGGCCGGGCATCGGGTGAAACAGGAAACCAGACGCGACTGCGTCTTTCTTTGGGCCTTAGATATTGAGCAACGCTTTGATGCGGGGCGTATCAGGACCACAAACCAGCGTGTCGTGCACTAAATTGCGCTTCTGCTTGGTTGTTTTCTTTGTCAGAATATGACTGTGGAAGGCGTGCTTCCGCTTGATTTTTCCGGTGCCCGTCAGCTTAAAACGCTTTTTGGCGGCCGAATTAGTTTTTACTTTTGGCATTGTGGTAAACCGCTAACTGTGAAGAAAATAGTAAACAGGCCGCAAAGATACGAAAAAACGGCAGAAGCGGGCAGTCAAAAAACGTGAATGACTAAGGAAATCACTTTAAGATAGTCCGCAGCAACTTAACCTGAGTTGCTTTATTTGCTCAACTCATGGTTTAGTCTGCCTGGACCGCTCGGCGGCATACGCCAGCGTTTCGGCCAGTGTCATTACCGGACCCTTATGATTGGCCCATTCATCGTCGAGGACGCTCATCTGGGCTTTAGTGTGCTCGTTTTTAATCACAGCCACCACCTTCCTGCTTTTTTTCCTGGACGTACTCAGCATACTCACTCCTGACTTTAGCTTTAGATGGCCAGCCAGTAACCGGCCTAATTTG
>JAYVAP010000794.1:0-4465 GCA_043750915.1 Spirosoma sp.
GGGTTTTTCGGGCCAGCAAAGCACTCGCCAATTCGTCGGTACGCGTAATTAATCCCGAAGGCTGGGAAAAAGTATGCAAAACCAACGAGCAGGGCCGGGCCAGTTTTGTGCCCAATCGGAAAGGACTGTACGTGGTCGAACTGGAATGGATCGACAAAACGCCCGGCACCTTCAACCAAAAAACCTATGAAAGTACTCGCTACCGCTGCGACATGACGCTGGTAGTGAAGTAATTACCAATCGAAATCTCCTATGCAACGCTTTTTATATGCACTTGTTTTGCTGATAATAACCCTGCCGACAATTGCACAAAATGCCCATCCCGGCCAGATCGACGGGCGGCTGATAACGCCCGACCCGATTCCCATGCATATGTTTTTCGCATGGTCTGGCCGGGTGGGTAATGTGGGGTAACAATCAGACTGGCGACGGGGCAAACAAAACGTTGACGGGAATAGAAAAATAAGGCAAAACCGGAGCCGCCGAGCAGCTATCGCTGTCTAAGCAAACAGAAACATGTTTGCGGCTGGTGTATACATAAACTACCTCCTGACCAGGAATGATGGTCCAAACCACCTGCACACCTGCTTCGAAGTATTCGGTTATTTTTTCTTCGACCCGATAAGCCAAATCGGTCTCAGAAAGCACTTCGATTACAAACTCCGGAATCACGTCCTCGCCCAGTCGCCCACGATTTATCTGGTCATCCGAGAAGTAAGCAATATCCGGTCGACGCATCTGAACGCTGGTCAGCATCACGTCTGGTTCCGCCATCAATACACCTTGCGCTACGTATCCTTTTTCAAAAAAAAGCTTATTAAGCCTTGAAAAGATATAATACTGTTTTTTTTTCATTCCTGTAAACTGAATTATTTCTCCGTCATTCCATTCATATTTGAAGCCATCGGCAGGCTCCCATTCCTGGAATTGGTGGATAGTTTGGGGCTGAAAAAGGGTTTGTTGTTGCATGGCCGTCATTATTTTCAATCAAATATAATTCAAAAGCCCATGCCTTTTACCGGCGTGTCCTGCTTGTTGGTGCTACGGGCTAATTTGTCAGCCAGAATAAAAGCAATCTGAGTAACGTTTCCCCGAGCAAAATAATTTGCTGTCAACACCGTTAACCTGATTTTTTGGACCGAAAAAATTAATTTACCGGATTTGATTTAAGCCCGGCTTAAGCATACTCGTTTTGCCGTTCCAGACAAAGGTGCCGTTTAGGCCGGCGGGCAGGGTTACACTGCCAGCCAGGCCGGTTTTGCCTGTTCGTTTCAACGATATTTTTATGGTTCCCTGCGGGTGCGGCATGGTGCTGTTAAGCTGCGTGAGCGTTCCTAAAGCGGGCTGAATACGCACTGTTTTGAATCCCGGACTGGCAGGCATAATACCGCTCACCAACGACAGCAGGTAGTAGTTGGGGCTGGCACTCCAGGCGTGGCAGTCTGATCGGGTGGGTTCGGGCCGCTCGGCAAAGGTACTTAGTCCTAACGCAATCATTTTGTGCCAGGGGCGGAGCATAGGCAGGTAATCGTTGGCAAGACCGGCGTTCCTGAATGCTTCGGCCATATAAAATTGGTAGTAAAACGTGCATTGAATCAGGCTGGTGTCGGCCGCAATCCGGCGGAGCAGGGATGCCGCGTGGGCGGTGGGTATGGCCCCGGCCAGAACGGCCATGACATTGGCGTGCTGGCTAAACTCTTTTTTGTCGGGCGTGTCGGCCACCATTTTTCGGGTGGCATCCCAGCAGTTTCGGTAGGTGCTCTGGCGGAGCCGTTGGGCGAGATCGGCATAGTGCCGGGCTTTTTAGGGTTGCCCCCAGGTCTGATACAAATCGACGGCTTTTTGCAGGGCGTAAACGTACTGAAGCGTCAGAATAGACGAGTTGCCCTCGAGCGCACCGGCTGGCACACCACTCACCTCGTCATAACCTTTCCAGGGCCACTGGCTGGGCCAGTCCACAAAATTCCAGTGCGGCATTTTACCCAGCATATGCCGTTCGTTCACCCATTTTTCGTGCCAGGCCAACACCGCCGAAATACCTGGCTCGAACGATTTTATGAACGCGTCGTCGGTTCGATGCATCCAGTAATCGTGTACCATATCTACCCAAAAGAGTGAAAATGGCGGAATCACCTGGTGCATACTGCTGGGGTAGCGGCTCAGGGTCAGTTCGCCGGCAGAACGCGAGTCATTAAACTGAAGCAGGGCATTGCGCATCAGCCGGTCGTCGCCCGAAACATACAACAATACCAATGCCTGAATCCGGGTGTCGCCAATATACTGCAGCTGTTCAAAGGAAGGGCAATCCATATATGTTTCATAGGCACAGAGCCGGGCTGTGCGCCAGCCCACGTTCCAGATCGGGGTCAGCGTTGAATCGTTGCTGCTGAAAACGGCGGTTTCCCGAAATGGGTAGGCTGAGTAGGCACTTGCCAGGGAGTCGATGGTGAGGGATTCCTGGTGGTTTTCGATTTTGAGTTGCACATACCGGAACGAGCGGTACCACAGCGGCCTGAATAGGCGACTGGCCCCACCGTCGGGCAGGAAAACGTCCTGCGGTCCTTCTATCTGTTTGCCTTCTACCTCGTTTCGATTGCCTTTCTCACCAGTTTTAGGGTCGGTGAGGGCTTCTGCATAGGTAAAGGTAAGCGTGGCTCCCCGGCCTCCACTCAGGGTGAGTTCGGGAAAGGCCGTCGTA
This sequence comes from Spirosoma sp., assembly GCA_043750915.1. Classification (GTDB taxonomy): domain Bacteria; phylum Bacteroidota; class Bacteroidia; order Cytophagales; family Spirosomataceae; genus Spirosoma. Next base: position 2,699 of record JAYVAP010000794.1, read on the forward strand.
AGCATACCCTGATCGAGCAGCAGCATCACGGTGCTCCAGGGGCCAATCGTAAGCGAGCCGGTGCCGGTTATCAGGGGTTTAGGATCGGCGTTGGTGCCGGTTATCCGTCGAACGGCCGCAAAACGCTGGGGTGTTTCCTCCAGCAATGGAATGGTGCGGGGCAAAAGTCGCCGGGGGTTGTTCGCTTCGCGGCCCATGGGGTCGGCAGGCCCGGTGGCTACGGCAAATGCCCACTGTGTGTCGTTGAAGCCGGGTTGCTCCCAGCCCCATGGATAGCGTTGGGCATATAGCTGATCGAAGGGTCCTATGGTATGGGATGTGTTGGCTAAGGGTGCATAAGCGTAGTTTTCGGTAACTTTCCAGCTTGCGTCGGTATTGACGACGGATTCGGTCTCGGCGTGCCCCTGCACCAGCAAACCGGTCTGATGCGAAAACTGTGCCCAGGCCGACTGCTCACCCTGATTCCAGACCCAGGCTGCCAGCATATTTTTGCCATTTTTCAAAAAAGGAGCCAGGTCCACGGTTTCGTAACGCCAATGGCCCACATCGGAGCGTTGCGGCCCGAAAACCACTGGCTTGCCATTTACAAACAAGCGGTAGCGGGCATCACCCGACAGATGAACCAGAAATTGGGTGGGTTTTGCAGTAAGGGTCAATTCTTTCCGGAACAGAAAAACACCGTACTGCTTCAGCGACGGGCCGGGTGGCGCAATCCATTGGGCCGTCCAGGCAACCGGCATCTTCGCAGCCGATTCCGGGCGGGCAACTGGCTGGCTATGACCCGGCAACATCAGCAACGAGAGCGAAAACAAAAGAATATGACGGGCCTGGCACTTAACAGTTGATGCACTGAAGCAAATTGATTTCATGGCAATTATTGCTTATTTATCAAGGTAATACCCGGCTTAAGCACACTCGTTTTGCCGTTCCAGACAAAAGTACCGTTTAAGTTAGCGGGCAGGGTAACACTGCCAGCCAGGGCGGTTTTACCTGTTCGTTTCAACGATATTTTTATGGTTCCTTGCGGGTGCGGCATGGTGCTGTTAAGCTGCGTGAGCGTTCCTAAAGCGGGCTGAATACGCACTGTTTTGAATCCCGGACTGGTGGGCAACACACCACTTACCAGCGACAGCAAATAGTAGTTTGGGCTGGCACTCCAGGCGTGACACTCGGAGCGGGGCTGCACCTCCCACTCGGCAAAGGTCGTCAGGCCCTGCGCCAGCATGTTTCGCCAGGGTTTCAGCGTGGCGGAATAGCGGTCAGCCAGGCCGGTTTTGCGCAGGGCTTCGGCATTATAAAACTGAAAATAGGTTTCGGACTGGATCAGGCTTGTATCGCGCAGCATCTGCTCCATCAAAGCAGCCTGACGCTCAGCGGGCAGCGCATCGGTCAAAATGGCCATTACGTTGGATTGCTGGCTGAAAAACGTTTTGCCCGGCGTATCGGAAAAAAGTCTTCGTTTGGCATCATAGCAATGCCGGTAAGCGGCCTGTTTCAGGCGTTGGGATAGTTGCCGGTAATAGACAGCCTCGCCGGGCTTGCCAAACCGCTCAAACAGGGGCACGGCACGGTCGAGGGCGTGGGCAAAAAACAGGGTGTGAATGGTCATGCCCTCCTGCCCGCGCTCGGCGGCCATTTTCTCCGACGGGTAATGCGAATCCACAAAGTCCATATAAGGCAACGCTTTTACCAGTCCTCGCTCGCCAATCTGCGTTTCAAACCAGTCGAGCACGTCGCGGATGCCGGGCATAAACGACTTCACAAAAG
>JAYVAP010000795.1:0-3214 GCA_043750915.1 Spirosoma sp.
CGTAGGAATCGCTGCTGACACCCACACCGAGGAAAGCCTGCCGCATGGCCGCCCCAACGCGTTCGGCAGTCTGGGCATCGCGGCTCAGGGCAAACATCGACGGGCCGGAGCCGGAAATGCTGCATCCCAGGGCACCATTGTCCAGCGCGGCCTGCTTGGCTTCGTTGAATTCGGGAATCAGAATGGACCGCACCGGCTCAATGATCACATCGACCAGCGAGCGGCTAATGAGGTCGTAGTCGGGGGTCATCAGGCCCGCAATCAGACCCGCCACGTTGCCCATCTGGGTAATGGTATTTTTCAGCGAGACTTCGTTTTTCAGGATAAACCGGGCATCCTTGGTATTCACCTCAATATCGGGATGCACGAGGGTGCAGAACAGCAGGGCCGGGGTCTCTATCCGGATAACATCCAGCGGGCTATAGCTCCGAATAACCACAAAGCCGCCCAGCAACGCCGGTGCCACGTTATCGGCATGGGCCGAACCGCACGCCAGCCGTTCGCCCTCCATGGCAAAGGGCAGGAGCTTCAGCACGGGCAGGGGGCAACCCAGCAGCTCGTTGATGGCAAAAACACCGGCCACCGCGCTGGCCGCACTGGACCCCAAACCGCTGCCCAGCGGCATCTGCTTGTGCAGCACCCCATCCACGCCCACCTCGGTCCGGCCAATGTGCTGGAGGTAGGTTTGAATGGCAATGCCGGCGGTGTTGCGGGCGGCTTCGCGGGGCAGGCGACCCCCATCGCCAAAAATATCGGTGATGCGAACGCCCGGCTCATCGCGCCGGGTAAGCGTAATCTGATCGCCGGGATGAGCCACGGCAAACCCGAATATATCAAATCCACAGGCTACATTGGCAACGGTGGCGGGCGCAAAGACGCTGATTGAGTTCACGATACAAAAAAGGAGAAAAAAACCTGACTGCAAGATTAGCGGTTTCGGGCCGAAAAATCAATGTGTGGGCGGGCACACGGCCGAGAATACACCCGGGCCGTCGCCAACGAATAGCCGTTCTGACGTACTTTTGCGGTATGATATTACAAAACGATTTGCTCATCCGCACGGCGCGGGGTGAGCTGACCGAGCGGGTGCCCGTTTGGATGATGCGGCAGGCCGGGCGCGTGCTGGCCCAGTACCGGGCCGTTCGGGAGCGGGCCGGGAGTTTTCTCACCTTAGCCAAAACCCCCGAGTTAGCCGCCGAAGTGACCATTCAGCCCGTCGATGCCTTCGGCGTTGATGCGGCCATTATTTTTTCCGATATTCTGGTTGTTCCCGAAGCCATGGGCCTGCCCTACGAGATGGCCGACGCGCGGGGGCAATCCAGCCCGGGACCGGTGTTTCCGCAAACGGTGCGCACCTCAGCCGACCTGGGCCGCCTGCGCGTGGCCGATGCGGAGAGCGACCTCGGCTACGTGCTGGATGCCATTCGGCTCACCAAAAAAGAACTCAACGGACGCGTGCCGCTGATTGGTTTCGCCGGGGCACCGTTCACCATTTTCTGCTACATGACCGAAGGCCACGGTTCCAAAACATTCTCGGTGGCCAAAAAACTGCTCTATACCGACCCCGTCTTTGCCCATACGCTGCTCCAGCAAATCACCGACAGCACCATTGCTTACCTGCGGGGACAGGTTCGGGCGGGGGTCGATCTGGTTCAGCTATTCGATTCGTGGGCGGGTATTCTCTCGCCCATGCAGTACCGCCTGTTTTCGCTGCCCTACCTCACACAGATTTGCGATGCGCTGGGCAGCGAGCTACACGATGGGGTGGTTAGCCATGCGCCGGTGCCGGTTACGGTTTTTGCCAAAGGGGCCTTTTTTGCCCGGCATGAGATTGGTCAGCTGGCCTGCTCGGTGGTGGGCTTAGACTGGAACATGGATCCATCCGAATCGCGCACGCTGATTCCCAACAAAGTGTTACAGGGCAACTTAGACCCCTGTGTGCTCTACGCTGATTTTGCCCAGATCCGGGCCGAAGTGAAGCAGATGCTTGATGCCTTTGGCCGGCAGCACTACATTGCCAACCTCGGCCACGGCATCTACCCCGACACCAACCCCGATAAAGCCCGCTGTTTTGTGGAAGCCGTACAGGAACTGGGGGCTGTTTAGAAACAGCCCGCCATACGGCTACAAAATAAACAATTAATCACTGGCAATCAATTACTTAGTGTCCACTTTAGAGCATTCGTATTGGCGGTAAACTGTGGACAGTCTGGCAGGATGGGTAATTTCGAAAACTAATACTTCCCATTTCCGCTTTCGGTCAACAAGGTGCATATCTTGCAAAAAGGGCGTGGTAGATACGGGGTCAGGTTGCACCCGACATCCCGGAACATCCCGCTGAGCGGACGCAGCACATCCGCTCCTAACGCCCGGCGTAACGGCTTCACATTGCCCGCGCCTTGTAGCGGTATCGTTTGAGATTTTTCATGGAAGAAGTAGCTGGGGTAGTTATCTGTGTCCCACACCCGCCATAACGTTATCGGTAGCTGTACTCTACCCTGCTAAAATTGGGAAAGAAAACGGGAAAATCGGATTTTTGTAGTTCTCCAACTTCAAATCTCCTTTTTTCCCGTGAAGCAAAGCCTCATTGACGAAATTACGAAAGTTCTTCATAATGTGCCAATTGTGGCTAATTTAGCCAGAAAAAAGTTCATTGCTCACTTTGTAGTGGGACTCATAAAAAGTAGAAATGTGCAATTTTGTGAGATTGCTCAGCATTTGAATGATAAGGTAAAAATGACATCAAATGAAAATAGAATTCAAGATTTTTTTCGAGAGGCTGACATAGATTATTACGCTGTTGCTACTTTATTAATTAGTTTTTTACCTAAAAACAAAAAGTTGCGCTTATGCATTGATCGAACTGATCGGACCGCCGATGCGGTGGGATTTTGGGACAACTCAAGTAAATATCTTAATGATTATAGTGGGATGCGGTGATCTGCAAGTACCTCTCTATTGGGAACTGTTAGATAACAAAAGTGGGAATTCTAACGCTAAAGATCGTATTGACTTGTTGGCTTACTGCCTTAAGCTAATCGGTAAAGAACGAATTGGGTTAGTTGTTGGTGATCGAGAATTTGTAGGACATAAGTGGTTTAAGTATCTGAAAGACAACGGATTGCCCTTTGTAATGCGTTTACCTAAGAGTCATCTTATCACTACTTTAGAAGGTAATCAATACTCAGTAAGTGAACTAAATTTTAATGATGAC
>JAYVAP010000796.1:0-4330 GCA_043750915.1 Spirosoma sp.
TGGCTACCCAGCAGGTCCGGGAGACGATTTCTTTTGGGGATGCTTCCATGTCGAACATGACAGGCATGAACATGGCAGGCATGATTATGTGGCCCCACCATATTTATCTCTCCCCCGATGGCAGTAAACTCGGTGTGGGCGTACCGGGCATGGACCTCAGCGCAGGGCACTCCGGTGGCATGAGCGGCATGAAAGGCCGGGTGCTGGTGGTGGACCCAAAAACCGGCGTGACGACGATCAACCAGCAAACGCCGGTGATGAACCACAACGCCGTGTTCTCGCCCGATGGCTCCGAAATCTGGACCTCGCAGATGGATATGACCGGCAAGGTACTGGTGTACAATGCCGCAACTATGACCCTGAAAAATACGATCGCTGTGGGTATGGAACCCGCCGAGGTAACCATGTCGTCAAACGGGCAGTATGCGTTCGTAGCCAACGGAATGAGTAATTCCGTAACGGTGATTAAGGAGACCGACAAATCAGTGGTGAAGACCATTCCGGTGGGTGAAGACCCGGTTGGAGCCTGGCCGGGTGCCGACGGAAAAATGTATGTCGACAACGAGATGGGCCAAAGTATCAGTGTCATTGACGTGAACACACTGACCGTGACGGAGACTATCAAATTAGGCTTCACGCCCGGCTACGCAGCCTACCTGCCGATCCGTAACGAGCTATGGGTCAGCCAGGCCGGAAAGGGAAACAAGGTGGTCATCTTCGAGCGGATGGGGGGTGGCTGGATGAAGATGGGCGAGGTCGCGACGGGGCTGGATGCCCACGCCATTGTCTTCACTAAAGACGGATCGACGGCCTATGTCACCAACCAGGGTGCAGCCTCGGTGTCGGTGATCGATGTGAAGACCCGCGCAAAAATCAAAGACATCGCGGTGGGAAAAAAGCCGAACGGGATTGTTCTAAAATACTAAACCTTTTGATGGTGAACTTATTGACCAAAACGGGACTGGCTGTCTCCCTGATTACACATCTGCTGATTCATTCGGCTCAGGCCCAGCTTGGCCTGCCCGAACCGTCGCCCCCGGCCACGATCAAACAAAAAATTGGCTTCACCAACCTGACCAACGACTATGCCCGCCCGGCTGTGAAGGGACGGGTTGTCTTCGGCGGGGTGGTTCCCTTTGGTAAGATCTGGCGTACCGGTGCGTCGGATGCCACCATCCTGACCGTAACCGACCCGGTCATAGTAGCCGACAAGCTCCTGCCCGCCGGTAGTTATTCGCTGTTTAGCATCCCCGACCGGGGCCAGTGGACTATCATTTTCAACAAAAACGTGGGGGGACACGGCTTAGACGGGTACGACGAAAAAAATGACGCGCTGCGGTTCATCGTAACGCCCGATTCGTCGGCCCGGTTCTATGAGTCGTTTACCATCGAGGTACAGGATGTGGTGCGGAACGGAGCAAACCTGTACCTGAACTGGGCGCATACATCGGTCCATTTCCCGCTGGTGAGCAACGCCGACGAGCGCGTCACCACCGAAATCATGGACCGGATCAACGTCAAAAAGGAAGACAAGCCTGGTTTGTACTACCAGGCTGCGCTTTATTACTTTGAGCAGGAAAAAGACACCCCGCAGGCATTGGCCTGGGCAACGAAAGCCGTGTTCCAAAAACCGGCGTTCAACTACCTGCATCTGCAAGCTAAGCTATTGGCCCGCGCGGGCGACTACAAAGCCGCAATTGCAGCCGCCCGAAAATCAGCGGAGGCCGCCCAACAGGAAAAATTCCCGGATTACGTCACGCTCAACAACCGGCTCATCACCGAGTGGGAGAAGAAAAAGTAAACGTTTACCAACAAACCAACGCAATCATGCTCATTAACAAAGAATTACGCATTATGCTTACTGCCTTGCTGTTCCTGCCGACGCTGCTCCCGGGCAGTCGGCCAACTACAAGTAACCGATGACGATCAATGCCACCGGCCAGATTAAAGATGCTGCGGGGATTCTCGGTGCTGGGGCTGATCACCATCTCGTCGGGCTTTTTGCTTTTGTGGACCTCGTCTGCCTGGGCAAAACCGAAACCACCCACCGGACAAAAGCGGGCTGTAGGTAGCCACGCGCCGGCCATCAGCCGATAACCAAATAAACAACCAATAAACCCCAATTCAAACCAATGAAAACGATTCGACTGACCATTGCCGCCCTGTTCTTTTCTCTGTTTACATTGACCGTTTCCGCCCAGAGCGGCCCGGCCCTGACGGCGTATTACGGCGTGAAAGACGCGCTGGTGGCGACCGATGCCGCCAAAGCCAAAACTCAGGCCACCGCTTTAGTGTCGGCTCTCAACGAAGTAAAGGCAAACAAACTGGCGGCTGCCAACAAAAAAGCCCTGACTGCGGCTAAGACCACCGCCCTGATCATCAGCAAGACAACCGACGTAGACACGCAACGCGAACAGTTCGTAGCACTCTCGGCCAGTATGATCGTGCTGGCAAAAGCGACTAAACCCGGAAAAGCCTACGTGCAGTTCTGCCCGATGGCGGCTGAGGGCAAGGGCGCGTCGTGGCTGAGTGACAAAAAAGAGGTGCGAAACCCGTACTACGGCGATAAAATGCTCAAGTGCGGGTGGGTGAAAGAAGAAATTTAAGCAAGCCCGCTCCGCAACCGGCCGTTGTGCTGGTTGCGGAGACAATTCGGCGAGGGTTGCCAGCCTGAAAATGACGCTGTCCGATTGTCGGCACAAGTTGGACTGGATTATGCCCACCTTACCGGAGCCAAACAACCACCGATCGTAATTCGCTGGATTGGATTTAAAGCCGGAACGACCGCCCAAAAGCCTAACGGCAGATAAAATGAACCGACTGATTTTTATAATGTTGGGCTGCAAACTCGCCATTGGCGCAGTGGCGCAGCCCCTGTTGTCCGAAGCCGATGCGGTGGCGTTGGTGCTGGCAAACAGTCCGGCCCTGCGGGTTGCGGATCTGAGCATCCGGCAAAATCAGCAACTGCTCAAAGGAGTTTATACCATCCCTAACCTCGACGTGTTTACCGACAGCCCGACGGCTGGGTTTTACACCATTGGGGTCAACCAGTCGTTTCAGTTGCCCACGGTCTATGCCCGGCAGTACCGGCTTCAGCAGCAGCAGATTGGTCTGGTGCAGACCGAAAAACGGATTACCGAAAATGACATCCGGTTTCGGGTCAGAAACCTCTACCTGGCCCTGCAATACGGCGAAGCCCTTCGGCAGCAGTACCAGCTGCAGGACAGTGTTTATAACCAGCTTCGCATCATTGCCGGGCGGCAGTTTGTGGCCGGACAGATTGATTACCTGAGCAAGACCTTCACCGAATCGCAGGCGGGCGAGGTACGGAACCAACTGACCCAGGCTCAGGCCGACGTGCAGACCGTGACCCGGCAACTGCAACGGCTGTTCGGGCGCACCAGCCCGGTTTTGGTCGCGGCCCTGCAACGCAACCAAACCAACGCGCTGCTGGCGGGCGATTCGGTGTCGGTGGGGCAGAACCCGGCCTTGGCGTTTCTGCGACAGAGCGAAATCGTCGGTGAGCAGCAGATCGGGCTGGAACGCGCCCGGTCGCTGCCCGGCGTAATGGTGGGCTACTACAATCAGGGATCACGCGAAACGCCGGCCCAGTTCCGGCTGCGCTTCGGCCTGACACTGCCGGTCTGGTTCGGGCAGTACCGGAGCCGCACCGCAGCGGCCCAAACGGGGCTGCAACTGGCTCAGCAGCGCACCCTTGCCCAGACCCAAACACTGTCGGTCGATTTGCAGCAGGCACAGGGCGACCTCGTAAAATTCCGGCAGTCGCTCGACTACTACGAGACCACCGGGCTGCGGCAATCCGACGACCTCATCAACACCGCCCGGCGATTAGTGGACAGCGGACGAACCGATTTTGTGACTTTTCTGCGAACCACCAACGATGCCTACGTCATCCGGCAACGGTACTTAGACGCGCTCCGCAACTATAATCAGGCGATTCTGACGATCAATTATCTAAGCGGTACCTTATGAAACATATCCTGCAAACAGCACTGCTGCTGTGCCTGACGTTTGGCACGGCCACGCGGCCCGCTCTGGCGCATGGCGGAGAGGATCACGGTGCGGACAAGGTCTCCAGCGGCAAGGCCACGACTTATTTTACAAGTCAGGCCGTATCCGAAAAGTACGAACTCGTGCTACACTATAAACCCCTGGAAGCGGGCGAGTCGGGTAAGTTGCGGCTGTACCTGAACGAGTTTGCCACCAACCGCCCCGTTGAGGGAGCCACGCTGCAAATTGCCAGCCCCGAGGATGCCAAACTGACGTTTACCGTAACGATCATCGGCAAGGGCATTTATGAACTGACGGG
>JAYVAP010000797.1:0-3423 GCA_043750915.1 Spirosoma sp.
GATGGCCGTTTCTGACGGGCATGGTGGGGGAACTGCGAAACCGCCAATTAGGGATGATGACCCTCGTTGCCATCGCCATCACGACCGCCTACGTTTACAGCGTCGTTGTGTTGGCAGGGTGGCTGAATGGGATGGATTTCTTTTTTGAGTTGGCCACTCTGATCGATATCATGTTGCTGGGACATTATTTCGAGATGAAATCGGTAGCCGGTGCTTCGCGCTCGCTCGAGCTGATCGTTCAGATGCTGCCCGCTGATGCCCACAAAGTGGACGGCAACAAACTAAACGATGTGAAAGTAGATACATTGACCATCGGCGATGTGGTGCTGGTGCGGCCCGGTGAGCGCGTTCCGACCGACGGTGAAGTGGTGGAGGGCAGCAGTGCCGTGAACGAAAGTATGCTGACCGGCGAAAGTGTCCCGGTGCAGAAAACCCAACGCGATACGGTCATTGCCGGGGCCATCAATGGCGAAGGGTCGCTGAAAATCAAGGTCACGCATCGGGGTGAGGACAGCTACCTCAACAAAGTGGTGAAAATGGTGGAGGAGGCTCAGAATGCCAAATCGCAAACCCAAACCCTGGCTGACCGGGCAGCGGGTTGGCTGACGATTATCTCGCTGTCGGTGGGGTTACTCACGCTGGTAGTCTGGCTGTGGCTGGGTAAAGACGTGGCCTTTGCCGTTGAGCGGATGGTGACGGTAATGGTCACGGCCTGCCCACACGCGCTGGGCGTTGCCATTCCGTTGGTCGTGGCTATTTCAACAGCGATTTCGGCGCAGAAAGGCTTGCTGATCCGGAACCGCACGGCCTTTGAGGAAGCCCGCAAAATTACGGCGATGGTCTTCGACAAAACCGGCACCCTGACCGAAGGCGCGTTTGGTGTGACCCGTGTCAAAGTGCTGGCACCGGGCATGGATGAGAACACCCTGTTGGGACTGACTGCCGCGCTGGAACAGCAATCCCAACACCCCATTGCCCAGGGCATTGTCCGCGAAGCAAAAAAACGGGAACTGGAGTTGCCTGTCATTCAGAACTTCCAGTCCATCACCGGCAAAGGTGTTTCGGCTATGGCGGGCGGCAAACAGATCGTGGTTGTCAGCCCCGGTTATCTAAAGGAGAAAGGGATTGAGCTTCCCCCGGACGCAACGGGCAGCGAAGCCGAAACGGTGGTATTTACTCTGACCGACAACCAATTAACTGGCTATATCGCCTTAGCCGACCGTATTCGCAACGACTCCAAAGAAGCGGTGCAACGCCTACAGGAATCGGGTATCAAGGTCTATATGGCCACCGGCGACAACCAGAAAGTGGCCGATGCAGTGGCAAAGGAATTGGGATTGGATGGGGTATTCGCCGAAGTTTTGCCCGATCAGAAAGTGCAGATCATCAAAGATTTACAGGCGAAGGGCGGTCCGACGGGTCGGCAATTTGTAGCCATGACCGGCGACGGGGTAAACGATGCCCCAGCCCTGGCGCAGGCCAACGTGGGCATTGCTGTAGGTTCCGGCACCGACGTAGCCGCCGAAACCGCCGACATCATCCTTGTCAACAGCAAACCAACCGATATTACCAACTTAGTTGATTTTGGCAAGGCAACGTACCGCAAGATGATCCAGAACCTGTTTTGGGCCACGGGCTACAATATCGTGGCTATTCCGCTGGCGGCTGGTGTGCTTTACCCAAAGTTTGTCCTCAGCCCGGCCATGGGCGCGGTGCTGATGAGTGCCAGTACGGTTATTGTGGCCCTCAACGCGCAGTTGTTGAAACGGAGTTTGAAATCAACGAACGCATCGTGATTCAGATCCCTGCAAGCAGTCCGTTGACACGAGCAAAACAGTCCGGTGGCCTAAAAGTCGGCCCTAAACAACCTGGAGCGTTATAGAATTCCGGGCTGCTCTATCAACTTTTTTTCGGCTGGCCAAGCCTCTGGAACGAACAGAAACAGAATAAGAAATTTTGGGCCGTCTGAAATGGGGTAATATGGTCTTCCGCTACACAGCTAAGTTTTTTGAAACTCTGAGCCAACACTGTTATAAGCTTCTGTTCACTGACATTCGTGCTTGTTTTGTTTCGGAAAACGATACCGCGCTAAAATGCTTCCAGCATACGGAGATACAAATTCGCGGTTCCATTGGAGTTAACCGCAAAATCAGTGCGTAGATACACCTGCTTTTTCCGATTGAGGAGTACCCGCATCCCCACCCCACCAGTGTAGCGGGTATTGGCCGGGGAGAAGTCGGTTACGTGTTCGGCAACGCCCCCCAGAGCGGCAAAAGCGGCTGCGACCAAAAACCGGTTCAGCGTATGCCGGTATTCTACCTGAGCCGCCCAAAGCTGCCGGTCCCGGTAACGGCCCTGCACAAAGCCACGAAGCATGTTTGGGCCACCCAGCCGGGGCAGTTCTCGCAGCGGGACGGTTCCCGTTGTAAACTGCCCGATTAGCTGTAAACCAATCAAACTCCGGGCAGTCAACGGCAGATATCGACGCACATCAACGGATTGTTCGGTGTAGTCAAACTGGCTTCCGAATTTATGATTGTATAGCTGGAAGGCCCACTCGGCATACCAGCCCCGCGTTGGCGTGAACGGATTATCCCGATAATCGGCCAGTATGGTTGGTCCTAACCCCGACACCACACTGCCCTGACTGCCCGGCAAGGATTCATCAAGCGATTGATTTTTTTTAGTTAGTTGTAAGTCTTGAGTATTGGAATAATAGTAGGCAAGACCCGTGAAGAAACGCCCTTTGACTCGTCGCCAGAACCGATGCTGCACATACCACCGTTGGTAGCTCAGAATGTAATAATCCGACTCATTCAGCGTTTGATTCCCTACGCCCCAGTAGTCTTCCGAGTAATCGATATAGCCGCCCCGACCCCGCATCACATACCGTTCAGCCGCTCCGTAGGTGTTCCAAACGCCCTCTACGGCCAGTTGCCGACGGGTACTGTACAGGGCGTGAACAAAAGCGTATGAATCGCGGGTGCGCCGGTTGAGGGAGTCGAGCCGTTGCCAGTACCGGCTGTGAAAGCGCGGTTTGTCGGTTTGTCCCGTGCCGGCATTATAAAAATAGTCGAGGGTGATGCCGCCTTTCACGCCAATCTCCGGCCCCGACAGAAGCACGGGCAAGGGTATAAATCGCAACGGTCGGCTCGTAAGCGAGTCAGGATGCAGGTTGCGCCAGAAGGTGGTGCGCTGCTGAGCCCGTGACGACGGCAGCCCAATCAGCAGGAGCAGACCGGCCAAATGCAGGCTGCGGAGGAGGGTCGGAGGAAGGCAGATCAGTTGCATCCGGGGGTTGAATCGGTGGTTATATCGTAAAACGGCTTTGTTGCATGGCTCTCCGCCACCACTTTATAGTAGCGAGAAGTCGCCAGAAAAGACTACTTAGTATTCTATTATGATATTATTGTTTACTAAAGT
>JAYVAP010000798.1:0-11397 GCA_043750915.1 Spirosoma sp.
GGTAGAAGTCAATAAATTGCAGGTAGTCAAGCTGTTGCAACACAAAATGACTGGGATCGTAGTTGATGCCCGCGCGGGGGTGGTTGCCCACTTTGTCCAGAAACATCTCAAACGAAATACCGTCGTGCAGGTCTTCGCCGGGGTGCAGCTCGTAGCCCACGTTTACGCCTGCCTCGTCGAAGGCGTTTAAAATGGGCAGCCAGCGGTTGGCCAGTTCGGTAAAGCCCGTTTCTACCAGACCGGCCGGGCGTTGTGGCCAGGGGTACATGAACGGCCACAGCAACGCGCCCGAAAAAGTGACGTGCCCCGTGAGACCAAGGTTTTTGGAGGCTTTGGCCGCCAGCATCAGCTGATCGACGGCCCAGGCCTGCTGCTCTTTGGGTTTGCCCGCCAGGTTGCCCGGTCCAAACCCATCGAACATGGCCGCATAAGCCGGATGAACCGCCACCAGCTGCCCCTGCAAATGGGTAGAGAGTTCGGTGATTTCAACGCCGATGTCGGCCATGCGCCCTTTCAGTTCGTCGCAGTAGGTAAGACTTTCGGCGGCCTGCCGGAGATCGATCACGCGCGGGTCCCAACTGGGCAGCTGAATGCCTTTATAGCCGAGGTCGGCCATGTAGCGGGCAATGGAATCGAGCGAATTAAATGGGGCCTGATCGCCCAGAAACTGGGCCAGAAAAACGCCCGGACCTTTCATTGTTTTCATGTGTTAGATATTGCCGGATTTAGTCATTACAAAAGGTGATAAAGTTCAAGTACACCACGTGCGTAAAACCATTTGCTTTAGCCACTTCCCAAATCAGAACGTCTTCTTTTGCTTCTAACCGCAACCGTTTAGCGGCCTGACTTTCAGGAAATAAATGGAGAATCCGTTTCACGATTCGATACGAAATATTTTCGTCGAAAAGCAGTGCAAACGAGTGTTCATTCATGGTGAGACAGCAATTTTGACATTTCGTTCCCGGTCAGCCGCAAACGCCAGACAAGCCATTATCTGCTCACGAGTGAGTTCCGGAAAGTCTTCAATAATTTCCTCATGCGACATACCCCGGGCAAGCCACCCTAATACATCGCCCACGGAAATCCGTGTTCCGGTGATACACGGTCTGCCGAATCGAATGTTCGGGTTAATCGAGATGTAATTACGGTAGTCTTCCATGATTTTCGGTTGTTTCAAAGCAACCGCAAGATAGCGTTTTACACCTCAACCCACGCCTGTTTGCGGTTGCTTTCCAGAATTTTCTCGCAGATCAGCAGTTCGCGGTAGCCATCGGCGAAGGTGGGAAAAGTGGGATGCTCGGGCTGTTTGCCGGCAGCAACCGCGTCGTATACTTCCCGGAACAATTGCTTGGAGGTGTCAGGAAACCCTTCGTTATGGCCACCCGGAAACGAAATCACCGACCGCGCTTCGGGATAGGCCAGCGAGGGGTCGCGCAGGAACGATTCGTTGGCACCGTCGCGGTTGCCAATCCACATTTCGTTGGGCGACTCGGAGTTCCAGTGTACCGTTTTTTTGCCGCCCGAAATCTCTAATTTCATCTGATTTTTGCGCCCCGCCGACACCTGCGACACCGTGATAACGCCCCGGTTGCCATTGTCGAATCGCAGCAGCACGTTGGCGTGGTCCTCGGTGTTGATGGCCACGTCGGCGTAGTCTTCGGGTTGGAGCATCTTACCCGAATACGTCTCAACGGGTTTCAGCGGCTTTTTTCGGGTTTTGTGGATGGTATTGAAATCGGCCATCACAGCCACCGTTTTCAGGCCCGTGATGTATTCCAGGCTGTCCATCAAATGCGAACCAATATCGGCAATGGCCCGCGAATCGCCCGATTTGTCGGGTTCGAGCCGCCAGTTGTAGTCAGTATCATAAAAAAGCCAGTCCTGCAAATACGAGCCGATGATGCTATAGACCTCGCCGATGTCGCCCTTTTCGCGCATAATTTTCATCTGCCGGATCAGCGGGTAATAGCGCAGGTTAAAATGCACCGCGTTGACCAGGCCCGTTTGGGCAGCCAGCTCAACGAGTTCTTTGGCTTCGTGGAGATCTTTAGCAAGCGGTTTTTCGCAGACCACGTGCTTGCCCGCCAGCAGAGCCGCCTTCGACTGGCTGTAGTGCAAAAAGTTGGGTGTGCAGACATGGATAACCTCAATATCGTCCATCCGCAGCAGTTCGTCGAACGTACACGACCGTTCAATACCGAGCTGGTCGGCCTTTTGGCGGGCGAGTTCGGCACTGACTTCACACAATGCCACGACGTTGGTGTTGGGCAGCCGACGCAGTGCTTCGATGTGGGCAGGCCCGATGAATCCGGTGCCGACGACACCTATTTTTATTTTTTGCATGGGGGTTTGGGTTAAGGGATTAAACACGGAGTCATGGAGTAAAGCACGGAGAACACTGAGAAAAAAGTAGATAGAATGCTTCGTGTTCTCTGTGAAATTCTCTGTGACTCCGTGTTAAGAAAAAATTACTCAATAAACTTGGTCCACTTCTCTTCCGACTGGTTAGAGGCAATAACGGTGTCGATAAATGCCAGCCCCCGAACACCTTCCCGAATACCCGGAAAGTCGTAGAGTGGGTCGGCGGGGCGGCCTTCCATATGGGCTTTCACGGCGAAGGCGAAATTGCGGTATACGTTGGCAAAGGCTTCAAAAAACCCTTCGGGATGCCCGGCCGGCATTCGGATGTGGGCTTTGGCCGATGCCGACATCTCGCCCACGTTGGGCCGGATGAGCCGCTGGCCTTCCTGGGTTTTGTAATACAGCGTATTCGGTTCCATCTGGTGCCACTCCAGCCCACCCAGCTCGCCGTAAACGTAAATTTTAAGCGCGTTTTCTTCGCCGTTGCTGATCTGGCTGGCGTGCAGCACACCTTTGGCTCCCCCCTCAAACCGCAGCAGCACGTTGCCGTCGTCGTCCAGCTGGCGGCCCGGCACAAAGGTGCTTAGGTCGGCACACAATTCACTGATTTTCAGTTCGGTAATGTACTCAGCGAGATTTTCGGCGTGCGTGCCAATGTCGCCCATGGCACCGGCTGCGCCCGATTTGGCGGGGTCGGTCCGCCAGATGGCCTGTTTGTAATCGTTGTGCTCTTCGGCTTTGGAGAGCCAGCCCTGCGGATACTCGACCACCACTTTGCGGAGTTTGCCGAGTTTGCCGTTGCGGATCATGTCGCGGGCTTCTTTCACCATGGGGTAGCCCGTGTAGTTGTGGGTCAGGCCGAAAACCAAACCCGTTTGCGCAACAATCTGGGCGAGGTCGCGGGCTTGCTGGAGGGTCAGCGTCATGGGCTTATCGCAGATGACGTGGAAGCCGTTTTCGAGGGCCATTTTGGCGGGCGGGAAGTGCATGTAGTTGGGCGTTACAATGCTGACAAAGTCCATCCGGTCGCCTTCTGGCCTTTCTTTTTCGGCCATGATCATCTCCTCGAAGCTGGCATAGGCGCGGTTTTCGGGCAGGTAGAGCGCGTGACCCGTGGCCTTCGATTTGTCGGGCGACTGGCTGAAGGCGCCACAAACCAGTTCTATTTCGTTGTCGAAACCGGCGGCCCGGCGGTGAACGGCCCCAATGAACGCATCGAGACTACCGCCAATCTGGCCCATTCTTAATTTTCTGTGCATTGATTCTGAAGTTGAGTGCGCATGAGCGCATAAGGCGTTTTAGGTATCGGGTCTACTGATTACGGCCACCCAAACGTGGTGGCCGGGGGCTACCGTGGGGGGGAGACTCACCGTTTGATGGCCGAAAATTAGCGGTTTTATGTTATTTTTCGGAAACTTTACCGAAAAACGACCCCATCATGGGGAGTTTATCGGGTCTTATCGCTTTATTTTGCCAAACCCAAACGTCTCTAAAACCCTTATTCCTAACCCCATGAACACCACCATCGACCGCACCCGGCTATTTAATGCCAGTTGCTTTGCGCTTATCACCACCGCCATGACGTTTGCCATCCGGGCGGGTATTCTCACGCAACTCGGCAAGCAGTTTGGCCTGTCAAACACCGAGCTGGGCTACATTAACTCAATGGCCTTTTTGGGCTTTCCCATTGCCATGATTTTTGGCGGACCGCTCTACAATGCCATCGGCCCCAAACGGATTATGTGGGTCGCTTTTGTGGCGCACGTGCTGGGCTTAGTGCTGACCATGACCGCCGGTGGTTTCTGGTCGCTCATTATCTCGTCGTTTTTTATCGGATTCGGCAACGGCACTGTCGAAGCGGCCTGCAACCCCATGATTGCCAACCTGTTTGAAGGCAATGTGACGACCAAAATGCTGAATCGTTTTCACATGTGGTTTCCGGGTGGCATTGTTATTGGCAGCTTAGTATCGCAGCTGATGACGAGCCAGGGATTTAGCTGGCAGTCGCAAATTGCCATTATCCTGATTCCAACGGCCATATATGCGTTCATGATTTTCGGGCAGGCATTTCCGGATAGCCGGGTGGCGGGTGCGGCTTCTACGGGTCAAAACCTGCAGGCGATGCTGAGTCCGCTCTACATCACCATTTTTCTGTGCATGGCCCTGACGGCAATTTCGGAGTTTGGCCCGCAGCAGTGGGTTGGCCCCATCATGGGTGCATCGGGTGCCACGCCCCTGGTAATTTTGATGCTGGTGACGGGGCTGATGGCAGTGGGCCGCTACTTTGCCGGGCCAATCGTTCACCGGCTTAATCCAACGGGCGTTTTGCTGGGATCGGCCATTTTCACCACCATTGGCATTGTGCTGATGAGCCGTGCCGAGGGCGCAACAATGGTGTATGCATCGGCTGTTATTTTTGCCATTGGCGTGTGTTATTTCTGGCCAACCATGATTGGTTTTGTGGCCGAATATATTCCCAGAGCCGGTGCGCTGGGCATGTCCATTGTGGGCGGCATGGGTATGTTCTCGACCTCTATTTTCCAACCTATCATTGGCGGCTGGCTCGACAATGAAAAAAAGGTTGCCACCGCCAGCGGGCTAACCGGAATGAAAGCTGACCTGACGGCTGGCCAGGCCACCCTCGATAACATAGCCGTTTTTCCGGCTATCCTGATTTTGGTCTTCGGTGTGCTGTATTTTGTGATGCGCAACCGCAAAATTACGACCACCGGCGACGTGCTGGTGGCCGGACAACCGCAGTTGTAACGGGCGGTTGCCGGGCTTTTCGATCTTATCCTGCAACGTTTTCGTCGGGTGTTGCGTAAAAGTGAGTGACAGACATCCACTTCTACGCAACACCATGGCTTTGCTTGATGCCTATACGCAGCCGCTCACAACTGCTCAGGTGGCTCACCTGCTCAGGCGGACCACCTTTGGCCCCACACCCGATCAAATTAGGCACTTCAGCGGGCAAACCGCCGGGCAACTCCTGCAAACCCTGCTTGCCGATCAGCCCGCCCCCCCTCCGCCCCTCGACCCGGCCACCGGCAAAACGTTTCACGACCAGCCGTTCGACCCCATCAACGCAGGTAAATTCAACGGCTATCTGAAACAATGGTGGGTGGCCCAGATGCTGAATCAGCCAGTGTCGCTGCTCGAAAAAATGACCCTGTTCTGGTCCAACCATTTCGTTACCAACCAGGCCACTGTCAACGATTACCGGTATATGTACCGCTACAATGCCCTGCTGCGGCAACAGGCACTGGGCAATGTCAAAACGTTTGCTGCGGCTATCACGCAGGAACCGGCCATGCTCCGGTTCCTCAACGGCAGCCAGAACTTGGTGAACCGGCCCAACGAAAACTACGCCCGCGAGCTACAGGAATTATTTACCATTGGCCGCAACGGCGGCTACACGGAAGACGATGTGCGAACGGCTGCGCGGGTGCTCACGGGCTGGGCCGACACGGGCTACCGCGACGAAGTTAATGCGGGTATCCAATCAATTTTCCGGCCCGCCCAGCACGACACAACCGACAAAACCTTCTCGGCCACTTACCAGAACACCGTTATCAAAGGTCGCACCGGCCCCGGCGCGGGCCAGGATGAGTTAAACGACCTGCTCGACCTGATTTTTCGCCAGCCCGAAACGCCCCGCCACCTGTGCCGTCGGCTGTATCGCTGGTTTGTCAACGATGCCATTACGCCCGATGTCGAAACAAATTTTGTCCGGCCACTGGCCGATCTGTTCCGGGCGGCTAATTTCGAGATCAGGCCCGTGCTGACGGCACTTTTGCAGAGCCAGCACTTTTTCGACGAGAGCCTACGCGGGGCCATCATCAAATCGCCAACCGATTTAGTGGTGGGAACCAGTCGTTTCTGGGGACTTCGGGCACCCGACCCCGTTCAGAACAGCGCGGCTTTTTACCAGGTCAGCAGTTTTCTCTACACCCGCGCCCGCGAGCAGCAACAGGATGTGCTCGACCCGCCCAATGTCTTTGGCTGGACAGCTTATTACCAAACGGGTTATTATCAGCAGTGGATCAACTCAACCACGATTGGGTTGCGCGGCTACTTCGGCGACCTGCTCACCACGGGCAACCAAAAACTCAACAGCAAAGCCATTGTTGATATACTGGCTTACGTGAAAACCCTGCCCAACCCGTCGGACCCAGCCAAACTCGTTGACGATCTGACGGTGCTACTGCTGGCACTGCCGCTCCCACAAACTCAAAAAGATTTTCTGACCGATACCATCCTGCTCAACGCCCTCCCGCGCTACGAATGGGCGGTTGAGTGGGACGACCACGTGCGAAACCCCAACGACGCGGCCAAACGACAGGCCGTTCTGCTGAAGCTGACTGCTTTTCTCCAGTATGTGTTCCGCATGGCCGAATACCAGGTTTGTTAACTTTGTACTACACCTATGAAACGCAGAAACTTCTTTCAACACGCAGCCTCCTCGCTGCTGCTGCCGGTTTTGATCGATGGTTACGGGGCCAAAGCCTTTGCCAGGCCATCGTCATTCGTTCAGTCGCTCATCAACATGGCCGCCCAGTCGGACCGGGTGCTGGTGATTGTGCAGTTGCAGGGCGGCAACGACGGGCTAAACACCGTTATTCCGCTCGATCAGATGGGGGTTTATACGGCACCCACCTTCCGGGCCAACATTGCCATACCCGAAGTCAAAGTACTGCGGCTCAAAAACCAGCCGCAAACGGGCCTGCACCCCGCCATGACGGGCATGCAAAAGCTCTTCAACGAGGGCAAACTAAGCATAGTGCAGGGCGTTTCGTATCCCACGCCCAACTTCTCCCACTTCCGGTCGAGCGACATCTGGATGACCGCCGTCGACACCAGCCAAACGGCTGCGTCGGGCTGGGGCGGGCGGTATCTGGACAGTCAATATCCCAACTATCCCAAAAGCTATCCGACTGCCGCCATGCCCGACCCGCCCGCCATTCAAATTGGCTACGTGACGGCCACCAGCCTGCTCGGCCCTACCAACCCAATGGCCATTGTGCTGCAAAATCCCGATTCGTTTGCCCGGCTCGTGGGCGAAACCCCCAGGGACCCCGTTTCGGTGAATGCGGGCTATGCCGGCCAGCAAATTGAGTACATCCGGCAGCAGCAGGCCAGTTCGGTGAGTTATGCCGGGCAGATCAAAAAAGCCGCTGAGCAGGCCAAAAACCTGGCAACCTACCCAACGCCCAACGCCCTCGGCGACCAGCTCAAAATTATTGCCCGGCTCATTGCGGGCGGGTTGCAAACAAAAGTTTATTACGTAACAATGGGTGGTTTCGATAATCACGCCAACCAGGTCGATGCCGCCGACACCACCACCGGCACCCACGCCAACCTTCTCCGCACGCTCTCCGATGCCATTGCGGCTTTCCAGGCCGATCTGGCGCAGCTGAAAATAGAAGACCGGGTTATTGGCATGACCTTCTCGGAATTTGGCCGACGCGCCATCAGCAACGGTAGCCGGGGCACCGACCACGGCACGTCGGCCCCCATGTTTGTGTTTGGCACGGGCGTGAAAACCCAGGTGGTGGGCACCAACCCCAACCTGAGCGACTTAGTGAGCAACAACCTGAAAATGCAAACCGATTTCCGGCAGGTATACGCAGCCATGCTCACCGACTGGTTTGGGGCCAGCAACACGGCCCAGACGGCCACACTCTTCCGCAATTTTGAAGTAGCACCGGTATTTCGGCAAACCATCACGGCTGCGGAACCCACGGCACCGGAGGCCCGGCTGTATCCCAATCCAGCATCGGGCGAGGTCGTGCTGGAGTCGGATTTCCTGCGGTCGGGTATCCCGTCGGTACAACTTACCGACACCCAGGGTCGGGCTCTTTCGCTGGCCGTGTTGCAGTCGGTGCCGGGCCAGCTGCGGTTCAGCGTGGGCAACCTGCCCGGCGGCACCTACCTGCTGCACGTGGGCACCGAGCGGGGCGCACTCACGAAGCGACTGGTAGTCAACCGGTAACGGCGGTTTCATCGGTTCATTTCAACCCGGGCTCATGTCCGACACCATCTGGCAAAAAAGCGGAGTCATGGATGATGCACCGGGGCCGGGCTATTTAAACCTCAGATTCTGCACCCGCACGGCGTTCAGAATGGCCAGCATTGCCACGCCTACGTCGGCAAAAACCGCTTCCCACATCGTTGCCAGACCGCCCGCGCCCAACACCAGCACAATGGCTTTCACTATCAGCGAGAGCGTGATGTTCTGCCAGACAATCCGGCGCGTGGCCCGGCCAATCTCGATGGCAATGGCAATCTTCGATGGTTCGTCGTTCTGGATAATCACGTCGGCGGTTTCGATGGTCGCATCCGACCCTAAACCGCCCATGGCCATACCCACGTCGGCCAGTGCAACGACCGGCGCGTCGTTCACCCCGTCGCCGACGAAAGCCAGCTTGGCTTTCGGGTTGCCCGCGAGGTCGGCTTTGAGCCGCTCGACCTGGGCTACTTTGTCTTCGGGCAACAGCTCGCCGTGCCATTCGTCAATACCAACCTGCTTCGCCACGATTTCGACCACCGCCAACTTATCGCCCGACAGCATGACGGTTCGAATACCGGCTGATTTCAGCCGACGCACAGCCCCGGCTGCATCGGTCTTGATTTCGTCGGCGATGGTAAAGTAACCCGCAAATTTGCCGTCGATGGCCGTCATCACCACCGTGTAGGGCGTTTGGGTCAGAGCTTCGTCGAAGGATATCCCAAATTTTTGGAGCAGCTTGGCGTTACCGGCCAGCATTTCTTGCCCGTCAACGCGCCCTTTCAGTCCGTGACCGGGAATTTCTTCCACAGCTTCGACCGATACCGACTGCCAGCTATCACCAGCGTAGGCCAGAATCGCCGTAGCCACCGGGTGCGTGGATTTGCTTTCCAGAGCCGCTGTTAGCCGGGCCAGTTCAGCCGCCTGGATCTTGATAGGTTTCACGTCCTGCACGGTAAACACCCCTTTGGTGAGCGTCCCCGTTTTGTCCATGACAACGGTTTTTACCTGGGTCATCAAATCCAGAAACACCGAGCCTTTGAAAAGTATCCCCTGTTTGGAACCGGCCCCGATGCCGCCGAAATAGCCCAGCGGAATGGAGATCACCAGCGCACAGGGACAGCCAATGACTAAAAATACCAAACCCCGGTACAGCCAGTCGGCAAACTGATAATTCTGAATAAAGAAATACGGTACGACCGTAATCAGCACGGCCAGCAAACAGATAACGGGGGTATAAATGCGGGCGAAGCGGGCAATAAATTCCTGCGTTTTAGCCTTTCGGCCCGTGGCCTGCTGCACAAGTTTAAGAATCCGCGACAGTTTGGAGTCCTGGTAGGGCGTGGTCACGGTCATCTCCACCAGCAACTGCCGGTTAATCATCCCCGCCAGTACCGCTTCGCCCTGTTCAATGGTGCGCGGAACGCTTTCGCCCGTCAGAGCCGCCGTGTCGAAGGTGCCGGTTGCCGAGCGCATGGTGCCATCTAAGCCTACTTTTTCGCCGGGTTTGATCTGCACCACCTCGCCCACGCCAACCGTTGCCGCCTTCACCGTTTGGGATTGCCCGTTGCGCAGTACCGTCACTTCGTCGGGCCGCACGTCGAGCAGGGCTTTGATGGAGCGACGCGCCCGCAGCACGGCGGCATCCTGAAAAAGTTCGCCGAGGGTGTAAAACAGCATCACGGCCACGCCTTCGGGATCTTCGCGGATGGCAAACGCGCCGAGGGTGGCTACGCCCATCAGAAAAAATTCGGTGAACACATCCCTTTGAAGAATACTGCTCCACGCCCGCTTCAGCACGGGCCAGCCAACGGGCAGGTAAGCCAACCCATACCAGAGGAGCCTGACCGGATCACGGAACCACCGAATCGTCGGACCGCTCAGTTTAAAATAATCCAGTGCAATCCCACCCAGTAACAGGACTAAACTGATACCGGCGGGCGCGTAGGTACGCCAGGTTTGTTCCGGTCCCTTTTTGGCGGGCGCAGCATCTGCGGCCGGGGTGGCTCCTGCTTCGATCAATTCGACATCGTGATCGTGGTCGTGGTTATGTTGGTCTGTCATTAGTTGTTATATTTCAATAAAAAATGTGAAAATACCCAGAACAATCAGAACAATGCCTGTAAGGCGTTTCTCATTATGGTCGAGCCAGTGCCAGTTAAACCGGGCCAGGCCCCGGTATGACACCGTCGTTAGCCCGACCATGCAGGTAATGGTCACCACGGTATAGATCACGGCCAGCGTGGAAATGGCCGTCCAGCCGAGCGTTCCTGCCGTGAAGAAAAACGTTTCGATTTCTAAGCAGGGTGAAAATAGCATCGCCACTGACAGGCTTGTGATGATGGTTGTTTTCGAGCGTTCCGTCAGTCCTTTGGGTACGTGTTCGTGGGGGTAGTCCGGCGATCCCGCGTTGGCATTGTGCAGAGCAAAGTAAACCAGTCCCATGAATACCAGCAGTAGTGAGGCAATCAGACGGGTCTGGTCTTCAAACTGTTCGGATACTTCCATGCCGATAGCCCCGATCATGGTACCCAGCACGACCGTACTAAATGTATGGAAAAACCCGCTGATGGCAACCACGCCCAGCGTTTCCCGTTCCGACCAGCCCTCGGCCCGACCGATAAGTACGACCGGCAACCAGTGGTTTGGGATAGCGGCATGAACAGCTCCCAATAAAACGCTTCCGATCAGCAGGTTCCAGAGCATAGTTCGTTTGGTTTATCCTTCTTCTTCTTCAACATTGTTCATCACCGATAGTAAATCATAGGCCCCGACAACAACGATACGGTTGGCCGTTTGCCCGGTAGGTGGCATGGTCACAGCCCGGTAGCCGTTTTCGATAAGGCCCGCCCGCACCGGCACCACCCGAAAGCGATAATGCGTTGCTCCGTTGTGGGTAATTTTGCTATCGAACACAAAAATCTGCACCTGGCTACCGCCCTGTACGACGGCCGATTCAGGCAGAGCCGGTTCGGGCGAAGCCGTTGTTTCGATAGCCGCTTTCAGAAAAGTTCCGGGCCGCGAACGAC
>JAYVAP010000799.1:0-8957 GCA_043750915.1 Spirosoma sp.
ATACCCACTACCCCCACGACTACGCAAAGCGGCACCTTTAATTACTACGTTAGCCAAACGGTAGACGGCTGCGAGAGTGCTCGGGCCAGCATTGCCGTACCAGCGCAGATTTTGGCCAGTTGCCATGAGTGGGCTGGCCGTTGCACCTTCGCAGTAGGGGGCGGGGGGCGTTATTGTTGGAGCGGGGGTTGCACTAAAAAAGGTGACTGCAAGGGCAGAGCGGGCACTTTCGCAGCCGTTTGCTGTTTGGCTGACGTAATAGGTGGCACTGGCTGCAGGCGTTGGTGCCGTTGGCGAAGCGGTGCCGCCGGTAGCATTGATGCCATACCAGTTCAGCGTGCCGCCTGCCGACGGCGTAGCCACCAGTGGAAGGGGCGTGTCGCCCTGGCAATAAACCGGTGGCGCAGCCACGCCGGGATTTGGAGCCGCAGCCACGATAAGCCCAACGCCAATGGAAGCGGTGAGTGCGGCTGGCGCACTCGATACCACCCGAACCCGATAGCCCGTTCCAACCGGCGTTGTGGCCGGAATGGTTGCGCTGATAATACTGGGTGTTGTCGACGAGCCGATAACCGTTGGCGTAGCCGGAAATATACCATCAGCATTAGAGAGTTGCGCCGTAAACTGGTTGGTGGCACTGAAACTGCCGACTGTTGTGAATGTTATGGTAATGGCTCCACCGGGGCAAATGCTGGTGGGGGTAACAGAACTGGTAGTAACGGTTTGGGAAAGGGCCTGAGTCGACAACCCAACGACGAATAACCACGCAAGAATGCAGGCGTAGACGTTACGTATTTTCATAAAAATAGTCCATTGGCACAGTTGAAGCCCTAAAGTTACGGCTTTTACCACGCATATTCAGACACCAAGGCCACCGCCCTGCCGAACCCACAATGCCCTTACCATCTGGGAAAGGCATTATATTTGTCCGGTGGTGAAAAGCAGCAGGCTTTAACACGAAAATCGGTGGAAAATTTCTTATTGAACGGCACTATAAATGACTTCGTGAATCCGTCGGCGCAGCTTGGTCGTGTTTATTGAGTTATTAGCCGCTGTGGGGTAAATCCGGTTCGATAGAAAAATAAAAATCAGCTCCTGATCGGGATCCACCCACACTACGTTACCCGTAAAACCCGTATGACCAAAAGACCGTGCCGATGCCTGCAGAGCCATATACACGCTGGAGGGGCTTTCGGCATTGGGTTTGTCCCAGCCCAATGCCCGGTGGCTGCGGTTGCTGAGGGTTTGCGTAAAATAGGGCACTGTCATTGGGTTGAGAATGCGCTGCTGACCATACTGGCCTTTTTGCAGATTCATCTGTAGGAGTGTGGCAATGTCGCGGGCGTTGCCAAATAGCCCTGCGTGGCCCGATACACCCCCCTGCACGGCCGCCATCTGATCGTGAACGGTTCCTACCAGCAGCTGATTTCGGTAGTACGTATCCTGTTCAGTGGGCGCACACTGGGGGTTCTTCAGCCGTTGCAGCGGGGTGAATCCCAACTGATGCAGACCCAGCGGTTTGTATACGTTGTCCGTCACAAACCGGTCTAACGGCTGTTTGCTCACCCGCTCCACAATCTTTTGCAGCGTCAGAAAATTCAGGTCGCTATACACGTAAGCCGGTTTGCCCGACTCATCCGTTTTGCGCGATACGGGCGACTGCACAACCCACTTCCAAACCGAATCCCGCAGTGCCGGAACTGCCCAGAGCGTGGGTGCTATCTGTAGGGTATGCAGGCTGTCGGGGGTGGCATTATAAAACTCGGCTTTCAAGCCCCCGCCGGGCTTGCGCGTGCGGTCCCAGGTGGTCGGGTAAAACGAAACCATGCCCGACTGGTGCCAGAGCAAATCCTGAATCAGAATATTTTGCTTGTTGGTACCCCGCAACTCAGGCAGATAAGCAGATGCCTTCTGGGTGAGGTCGATTTGCTTCCGGTCATACAACACCATCACCGACTGGAGGGTGGCCAGCACTTTGGTCAGCGATGCCAGATCATACAGCGTTTCGTCGGTTACTTTTTCGGCACCGGGGGCATAGGTCAGCGCACCAAAGTTTTTATTATAAACAACTTTTCCCCGGCGGGCCACCAGAATCTCGCAGCCCGGTACCACGTGGTCGCGCACGGCACCCTGCGCAATGGCATCAATCTTAGCCAGCATTGCCGATTTCATCGCCACACTTTCGGGCGAGCCCATCGATAGCCGCCCCTCCGGATTAATGCTCTCGCCCGTGCCAATCCGCAAATTGCCCGACGAAATGGGCAACACGCCCCGCACGCCCAGACCGCCAAAAAGCATCTGCGGCACAACCCGCTGCATCTCGTCGAAATCCTGATAGGCACACACCAGCGCGTCGGCCCCGGCAAACTGCGGCAGGCTGTAGGGTGAGCCAAAGGCGGTAACAATTACTTTGGTGCCGCGCTGTTTCAGACGGGCAATCAAATCGAGCGATGACTTGGTGATGCCGTACCGCCGGGCGGCCGATTCGCTCATGCCGTGAAAACTCATGACAACCACGTTGGCATCGCCAATCTGGCCCAGTATCGTTTTTAGGTCTGCGTCAGAAACCGGTTTGTCGGGGTAAGCCAGCGTCAGAAACGGCGCGTACTGGTTGAGCGTTTTCTGGAAAACAGTACCCGCTTCGGCCCCAATCGCTACCGAAGCCAGCCGGAGGGTATCTAACCGCTGAAGGGGCAATAACTGGTTTTGGTTGGTAACCAGTGTTACTGATTGTTCGCACAATGCCTGTTTGAGCTGCATTGCTTCGGGCGAGTTCAAAGCCGCCGACAAGCCCGCCAACCTGATGGGTTTATAGGCACTCAGGCCCGCCCAGTATTTGGCCTGCAGAATTTTCCTGACTTTTTCGTCGATAAATGCCTGCGAGATAATGCCCTGCTGAACGGCATTCAGGATGTTCTGGGCCGCATCGTGTACATTTTCGGGGTATAATAAAATGTCGTTGCCTGCCATTAGTGCCCGCAGGTTCACGTCCATTGCGTTGGGCGACCGGCTGATACCGCCCATATTAAGGGCATCGGTAAACACTAAGCCCCGGAAACCCAACTCATTCTTGAGCAGTTCGGTCACGATTTTTTCCGACAGTGTGGCGGCCAAAGCGGGCGTGTTGTCCATGACCGGCACGTGCAAATGGCCCGTTACAACGCCCATCAGGCTGTCGGCAATGAGTTTGCGAAACGGATACAGATCAATATCGCGCATTTGCTCCGACGACCGGCTGACGGTAGGTAATGAATTGTGCGAATCAACGTTGGTGTTGCCGTGCCCGGGAAAATGCTTGGCCGTAGCAATCACGTGTGTTGCCTGCAACCCGCGCATGTAGGCCGATGCTTTCAGGGCCACATTCTCCTTCGATTCGCCAAACGAGCGCACGCCAATGACCGGATTGGTGGGGTTGCTGTTAATATCTGATACGGGCGCAAAGTTTATATGAATGCCTAACCGCTGGCACTGCCGCCCAATTTCGGCCCCCATCCGGTAGATAATGTCGTTGTTCCGAATGGCCCCCAGCGACATCTGTTTGGGGAAATTCATGGTACTGTCTAAGCGCATACCTAAGCCCCACTCACCGTCGATACCAATCAGCAGCGGCACACGGGCCTGCGCCTGGTAGCGGTTGGTCAGGATGGCCTGGCGGTGCGGCCCGCCCTGAAAAAAAATCAGCCCGCCAATATGACTCGTCTGAATCAGGTGATCGATGTATTGGTAGTGGTTTTCGTGGCGGTTGGAAAACGTGGCGACCATAAAAAATTGCCCCACTTTCTGCTCGGGGGTCAACGCTCGGAACACACTGTCGACCCAGTGCCGCCCGCTGTCAGACATCCTGAAAACCTCAACGGGCCGGGCATAAGCGCGGGTAACGGGTGGGATCAACACCCGCCTGGGAGTGGCTTTGGCAGGTGTTTTAGGAAAGGCGGGCCGGGTCCGGCTAATCCTTCCCGGATTGGTCAGTCCAAAGGCAGTCAATAAACTGACGGACAGCAAGCCGGCAAGCAAAAAAGGCCGTATAATGTTGTTCCGCATGGATACTCAGTGGGTAAGAACAGGTACAAGTCGCTATCGGTGGGTTAGTGCCAAACCATAAAAGTAGCCTAATATGGCTGTAAAACCATAGCTTACTCCTGAATTATCACCCATTCTTAACGAAACAGGTGGCGTTGTTGGGTTGTTGCCTGCCCGAAAAAGTGGCATAAATGCGTCACACTGCCTATTTTTGCCAACCTGTTTCCCCCCTGCGCGTATGAAGAAAGTGTGGATGTTGCTGAGCTGGCTGCTGATGGCCAATGCCGGTGTGCGGGCGCAAACGATTAGCCCTATCTACGGGGCAATGCTCGAAACGATGTACCGAAAAACGGTGCCGTTGGTCAGCGTGGCGGCTCTGAAAAAAATGCCGGATGTTGTTTTGCTCGATACCCGTTCAAAAGCGGAATATGCCGTTAGCCACCTGCCAAACGCCCGTTGGGTTGGCTACGATGATTTTGGGCTGGAGCGGGTTCGGGGAATTCCGAAGCAGGCCAATGTGGTGCTCTATTGCTCGGTTGGGTACCGCAGCGAGCGGATTGGCGAGAAATTAGCAGCGGCTGGTTATCAGCACGTTCATGATTTGTATGGTAGCCTCTTTGCGTGGGTCAATGCGGGAAACCCGGTTGTGGATAGGCAGGGAAAACCCACCCGGCGCGTTCATGCCTATTCGCGTTTGTGGGGCGTTTGGCTAAACCGGGGCGAAAAGGTGTACGAGTAAAACCTCAATAGGCGCGCGTTGGGCGAACCTGCGACAAGGCCGCCAGCAAACGCCTGCTGAACGCGCTTTTGTCGATCTGCACCATTGCCTGCCAGTTGGTGCCGCAAGCAGCTTTGGGCTTCCTGACCGAAGTGGCTGGTTTAGCCCGCAACTGCTTGCGGGCCGCAAACACGTTATGCGGATGCCCCATGCTCAGGGCCTGGCCGCTCAGCCCAACTATCAGCAAACCAAATAATACCAGGGTTTTCATAACCGCTCGTTTTAAAGTATAACGCAAAGTTATAGGTTTTGTTTGGTATCTTGCATAGCATAGTACTAAATATTTATTTTTATTCCTCAATCACCCGCTTCACGGCCCCGTCTTCGTTTTGGGTAACGGTAATGAAATAAGCACCTTTCGCGTTTTTGCCAAGGTCGATCTGGCCCACAAACTCACCCGAAAAGTCGCTCAGATCGCGCCGGGCCGTTTCTTTGCCCTTCGGGTTGGTTACCACAATGCTTACATCGCCCCTGGCCGGTGCGGTGAAGCGGACGTTCAACTGGCTACGGTCGGGGTTGTTGGGGTAAGCACTCAACCCGCGAATGGTGGCTGGTTTGCTGTCGATATTACGTGCCCACTCTTCAAAAGGGCGGGCCAACTGCCGGTCCCAGTCGCGGGGCATCTGAAATTTGAACCGGCTCATCTGATCCGTCAGCGAATCGATATGCGCGTGAAATTCATGTTGCCAGGACGAACTATCGCCCGAATTGGCGCGGGGTGCCCGGCCCCGGCGGGTATAAGCATCGGCGGGTAGCGGGCCGGGATGGTTTCGCTGTCGGGTAACGATGCGGTTGCCATCGGCATCATCCACAATAATCGTCATCTGGCGTTGGCCGGGAGCTGTTTTGCGGTTGGCCTTGAGCGAATCCACCAACTTCATCACTAACTTATCGCGCTCCGAATCGGTCATGCCATCAATGTGATAGGTGCGTTCTGTTTCGCGGACATCATCGCCATTGCGTTCGATTACGCGCACGTTAAATTGGCGGCCCGCTGCTTTAGGCGGGGCAGATTCGGTTTTTTGGGCCGTTGCCAGTGTGGTCAGGCCAAGGGCGAGCAACAGAGCCGGGGCGAACCGGCAGCGGGCAAAATTGGTTTTTTTCATAGTCGGGAATCGTTTACAAAATAAGGGGAAAGCCACGGGAAAACAGGGCTGATCCGGGTGTTAAAGTTTGTTAACGGGTTGATGAGTAGCCGGGGTGATTCGTACTTTTACCGATGCCGACCCTCGTTTTGCAAGAGATGCAATAAATGGACGAAGGTTGCACGAGTGCGTAAAGAAAATGTCGAAACAACGCATACGCTGGATTGTTGCCCTGATGGCCGTTGGCCTGCTGGGCTTGGTGGGTCTGCAACTGTACTGGATTGGCAGTGCGCTGGCGTTGCAGAAAGAGCAGTTTGCCTATAAAGTTACCGACGCGCTCCAGGAAGTTGTCCGGACGCTGGAACGACAGGAGATTGTGTACCTGACCCGGCAACGAATTCGGGCACGCGAACAACAGGACCGGCTCATGGCCATTGCCCGCAAAGAAACTAAATCTGCAACGCCCCGGCACGCCGATGACCCGCCCAACGCTCAAAAACGGCCCTCCGAAAATCTATCTGCCGGCCGTATGAACACGCCAGGCCTGGTTCCGGTGGGTACTATCGTGGTTCAGTCCGATGCCCTCCAGCCAACCGTGCGGCCCCTGTCGGCCGATCAGATGCGGGTTGTCGAGGATTTTTTTCGGCAACAGGACGAATTGATGGCCACCGGCGACTGGCAAACCCAGGTGGCCCAGCGGCAGCAGTTCGATGAATGGGTTGAACACGTGCTGACCGACGAGCTGGATCGCATAAACAGCCAGGTGGCCCGAACAGCCCGGCGGCAGGATTCCACCGGCGGTCTGACCCGGCGCGTTCGGCGGTCCGCCCAGAAAAAAAACCCGGTCTCCGTCAGCAAACCCGTTAGCCTGACTCAGCCCCCCGCCGGACTGGCCCGAACCGAAGCGCAGTCGCACATGATTAAGGATGTGCTCGATGGGTTGCTGCTCTCCGACCGGCCCATCGAAGACCGGGTCAACCGGCTGGCCTTAGACACGCTGCTGCGCCAGTCGCTGGCCGAACGGGGTATTGGTATTCCCTTTGCCTACGGGGTGCGAACACGCCAGCGGCCCACGTTTTTGTTTACTTCCCAGGGCACCGCACCCAAACAGTTTGAGACCAATGGGTACAAAGCCGCGCTGTTTCCAAATAACCTGATGGAAACGGGTAATTATGTTTACGTTTATTTTCCAACCCAAAAGCAGTTTATCCTGAGTCGGCTGGGGGTAACGTTTGGCGCATCGGCGGTGCTGCTGCTGGTTATACTGGCGTGTTTCTACATCGCCATCAGCACCATTATGAGACAGAAAAAACTCGCCGACATAAAAAACGATTTCATCAACAATATGACCCATGAGTTTAAAACGCCTATTTCAACCATTTCGCTGGCCGTTGAGATGGCGCAGGAGCAACTCCGGTTTGCCGATGCGGGTGGGAGCAACGCCCTGCCGCCCGCCCCGCTGACCCGTTACATGGGCATCATCCGCGATGAAAACCGCCGACTTGGTTCGCACGTTGAGAAGGTATTGCAAATGGCCCTCCTCGACCGGGGCGAGATTGTGCTTCACCTCTCGCCGGTTAATATTCACGACAGCATTGAAAAGGTACTCAACAACATGAGCCTGCAAATTGAGCAGCGCGATGGGGAGGTAGAACTCGATTTTGAGGCTACCAGCGAAGTAATAGAAGCCGACGAAGTACACTTAGCCAATATTCTCTATAACCTGCTCGACAATGCCATCAAGTACTCGCCCGAGAAGCCGCACATAACCCTGCAAACGCGCAGTTTGCCCGATGGCATCAGTATTTCCGTCACCGACCGGGGCCTGGGCATGACCAGCGATCAGTTGAGCCGCGTGTTCGAGAAATTTTACCGCGTGCCCACCGGCAACCGACACGATGTGAAAGGTTTTGGCCTGGGGCTGAGCTACGTCCGGAAAATGGTGGATGCGCATCATGGCCAGATTCGGGTTGAGAGCCAGCCCGGAACAGGCTCGTCATTTGAGGTGATTTTGCCCTATAAAATCAATGAGCGGGCAGGTGACTAACTACGCCAGGTGTTCAACCCGTTGCCCGCATCTATTCACCATTTTGCCCGTTTGCTATGGCTACCATTCTACTCGTTGAAGACGATCCAAATCTGGGTCAACTGGTGCAGGAATACCTGATCCTGAAGGGCTATGCGACCGACCGCGCCACGGATGGCAACCAGGGAATACAGCAGTTTCTGGCCGCCCACTACGACCTGTGTATCTTCGATGTGATGATGCCAAAAAAAGATGGATTCACACTGGCGAAGGAAGTTCGGATGGCCGGCCGCGATGTGCCGATTATTTTTCTGACGGCCAAAACCATGCCCGAAGATACCATTCAGGGATTCCGGGCCGGTGCCGACGACTATATCACCAAACCCTTCAGCATGGAAGAGCTGCTGCTACGCATTCAGGCCATTCTCCGGCGGTATCAGCGTGCGCCCGACACGGCCGAGCCAGCCACCTACCAGATTGGTACGCTGACCTTCGATGCCCAGCATCAGCTGCTGATTTGTGCCGGCCACGAAGCCCACCCGCAAAAGCTGACCAGCAAAGAATCGGCCCTGCTGAAGTTGCTGGCCCAGAATCTCAACCAGCCCGTCAGCCGTACTTTTGCCCTGAAAATGGTGTGGGGCGATGATTCTTATTTCAATGCCCGCAGCATGGATGTGTATGTGACCAAACTGCGCAAATGCCTGAAACCAGACCCGGCCATACAACTTGTGAACGTCCACGGCGAAGGCTTCAAACTGGTTGTTTAGTTCGGATTGGTTGCAGGCCAACCCGCTTAGTACTTACTTTTGTCAACTTATGATCCAGATTCGTCGCCCCCGCCGGAACCGCCAGTCGGCCGTTATCCGGGATATGGTGCAGGAAACGCGCCTGTCGGTTACCGATTTTATGCTGCCCCTCTTTGTTATGGAAGGGCAAAACACGCGCAGCGAAGTGAAGTCGATGCCGGGAATTCACCGCTTTTCGACCGACTTGCTGCTACAGGAAATCGCCGAATGCGTTGATCTGGGTATTGCCACATTTGCCCTGT
>JAYVAP010000800.1:0-4780 GCA_043750915.1 Spirosoma sp.
TTTGGGAAACTTCCACCACTTGATCCTACTATCAACTGGGATGACATAAACGTTTATGAGCAGTAAGATTTTCTTAGATAGTTCGGTTTTAGTCGAATGGGCTAAAAAAACACAGACTGAGTTATACGATTATTTGTCGGCCGCTACGCCGTACACACTTTGCGTCAGTCATATTGTACTGAGCGAGTTTGCGTACTATTGGCTCGTTGTTGAAGGCAAAAAAGCACCAGTTACCCTCAAGCGCGATGGTGTTATTCCCAGAATCATTGCCAGTCACAGTCCCATTGATTTGTTGACTAAATCCGTATTACTCGAAACCGGCCCTGCCGTCATTCCCCTCTATCTACGTTACATGGAACAATACAACGGCACCGGCCGCCCGGTTGCTTCCCAACGACGCCCTTATCCTGGCTACCTGTAAACTCAACGGCATCGACCAGATGGCCAGTTACGACGGTGATTTTAAGGCCCCATGCGCCAAAGAAGGCATTCGGCTCGTGTGCAGCGTGGCTGATTTGGATCGTTAGTTCACCCGCTCAAAAATCGTAGCAATACCCATGCCGCCCCCGATGCAAAGCGTGGCCAGGCCAAACTGCTTGCCGGTCCGTTCGAGCTCGTCGATGAGCGTGGCCGAGATGATGGCTCCGGTAGCCCCCAGCGGATGCCCCAGCGCAATAGACCCGCCGTTGACGTTTACCTGACTGTGATCCACGCCAAACTCGTCCATAAACAGCATCGGCACGGCCGCAAAGGCTTCGTTTACCTCGAACAGATCAATGTCTTTGATGCTCATGCCCGCCCGCTTCAGCACTTTATGCGTTGCCGGAACCGGCCCCGTGAGCATAATGGTTGGCTCAGAACCCACAATGGCAAAGGCTTTAATGCGGGCGCGGGGTTTCAGGCCGGCCATCTCGCCAAACGCCTTGCTGCCAATGAGTACGGCTGCCGCGCCATCCACAATCTGCGACGAGTTGCCCGCGTGGTGAACGTGGTTTATTTTGTCGAAACCCGCATATTTGAGCAGGGCCAGCGCATCCAATCCCATTTGACCCATGGCTTCGAAAGCAGGCTTGAGTTTGCTCAGACTCTCGGCGGTGGTGCCGGGCCGCACGCCTTCGTCGCGGTCCAGTACCGGCACGCCAATTTCATCTTTGTAGGCAACCAACGACTTGACAAACCGATTGGCCGCCTGGGCTTCAACGGCCCGGCGGTAGGATTCAGCCGCAAACGAATCTACATCCTGACGAGTGTAGCCATATTTGGTAGCAATCAGATCGGCCGAAATGCCCTGCGGCACAATATTATGACGGGCCACAATCTGCGGGTTCATAAATAACGCACCGCCATCGGCACCCATCGGCACCCGCGACATGCTTTCCACACCACCGGCCACAATGGCATCGACCTGCCCCGACATAACGTAGGCCCCGGCCATGTTGATGGCTTCCAAACCCGACGAGCAGAACCGGTTCAGCTGCACGCCCGCCACCGATTCGTGGTAGCCTGCTTCAAGCGCGGCCGTGCGGGCAATATCGGCACCCTGCTCACCAACGGGTGTTACGCAGCCCATAATGACGTCGTCGACTAAGGCCGTATCGAGCTGATTCCGGTCGCGGAGTTCGCGCAAAACGGCGGTCAGGAGTTGAATGGGCTGCACATCGTGCAGAGCGCCATCGCTTTTGCCCCGTCCCCGGGGTGTTCTAACGGCATCATAAATGAAGGCTTCGGCCATAGCGGTTCTCAAAAAATTAGTATGCGTGCATACGGTTTTAGGTCCGGCAAAAGTACGGGCAAAAGCTGAACGGGGCAATGATTTTGTTTTTATCCGATACTTTATTCGCTAAAAGAAAGAAAACGCCCGGCCTTCGCTGATCTGGCTTCGTTTTGGGTGCTACCCCATATGGGCCAGATCAGAGAAGGCCGAGCGGCTCAAACGCTCGGCCCAAAATGGCAACGTCGTCGGTCTTGAGCCAGTTGCGCAGCAGGGTGGCGTAGATGTTTCTAAAGTCGACGGTGTGTTTCAGGTCGCCTTCATCTAAATTGGCCAGGTTGGGGGCTTCGTTAAAAACCCGGTTTTTGGTGTTGGCGGGCAGACCTCCACCGATCAGGAAAACGTTGCTGGCCGTGCCGTGGTCGGTGCCGTTGCTGGCATTTTGCTTCACCCGCCGGCCAAACTCCGAGAAGGTCATCACCAGCACATCGTTCAGGCAGTTGCGGGCTTTCATATCGCCCATGAATGCCTTGACGGCGTCGGCATAGTGACGCAATAACCGCTCCTGCTGACCGGGCTGGTTGATGTGCGTATCGAAACCGGCAATTGATACGTAATACACGCTGGTGCTCACGCCCGACTGAATCAGCTCCGACACTGTTTTTAGTCGGCGACCCAGCTCGCTGGCCGGGTAAATACCCTTTGTGGGGTGAATAGCTCCCGCGCCAAACTGCTTAGATTTTTCGTAGACGTAACTGGCCGACGACACTGTTTCGGCCAGTGTTTTGTACAAGTATCCGATGTTGTCGTTCTGGTGAGCAGGCTGCGTGCGGGCCAGGTCTTTAATCAGTTCGCTCCGGGTTTGATTATGTAATTTCTTCGGGTCGAGGAGGGCCAGTCCGTTGGTATTGAGTCCTTTGAGGGCTAAACTCAGCGTATCATCGACTTCAATGGCCCGGGGCGGCTGGCACAGCGTTGCTCCGGCGCAATGGGCATCTAAGTACCGCCCTGCCCAGCCAGTTGGCAGATACTGACGGGCATCGCTGGCGGTTTGCCAGATGTCCATCGAGCGAAAGTGTGACCGGTCGGGGTTAGGGTAGCCAACATTATTGATAATGGTGACCAGCCCGTCGTCATACAGTTCTTTGAGTGATTCGAGGGCGGGGTTAAACCCAATTTCGTCGTTGATCGCCAGCACTTTTGGACGGGCAATGGCTATGGTGGGTCGCTCGCGGTAATAGTGGTCATTGCGGTACGGCACTACGGTATTCAGCCCGTCGTTGCCACCCGATAACTGCACGATAACCAGCTTCTTGCCCGAAATGCCGGCGGTTTCCGGCCGTAATTCCAAGGCTTTCAGAAAGTGCGGAATAAGCATGGTCCCGGCGGTGGTCAGGGCCGATTGGGTTAGAAAATCTCTGCGTTTCATCCGCTTTTGGGTTAAATACTGGAGAAGGCTTTGTCTTTAGCACAACTGGTATTCGGGCAGTGCCATGATGGTCGCTGTTAACCGCCGAATCTGCTCACTGCGCGAACTGCCGGGGTTCATACCCTCCGATAGGCATGTTTGCTGAGACTTGCTTAACGGCCTTTGCAACAGGTAAGCCGCCAGTTCGTCGGGCAGTTTATCGGTACTCACCCCGTCGAAGGCTTGCTCAAAGGCCGTCCAGGAGACCGAAGCCTGCAGTGATCTTTTAGGCTGGCGAAGTAGCCCCTCGGTATTTACGTCGCCATCTTCTTTTGGGCTGATATTTACCTGACCCGACTGAAGCAGTACGTTGGGGAGCTGCATCCGAAACATCAAACTCGATCCATCAATCCAGTTGCGGCCACCGGGCCATCCTGCTACGTTGGGTGGGTAGAGCAGCACCTGTCCCAGCGTTCGCTGGATGAAGACGACCGATTGCTTTTCAGCAAACGTAATACCGAGCGTGTGTTGCATCCCGGCCAGCAACTCGACCGGCGATTTGATATGGGTGCCCACATGGGCAGGATCGTAGAACCAGTCGGCGGTGAGGATAGTCTCCAGCAGGTCGGTAATGTTATAGTTGCTGGCCTGAAACTGGTTGGCTAAGGCTTCGATTCGGGCGGTGGTGGCGGCATTGGCAATCTGCTCATCGACCAGAAAACGGTATAGTTTGCCGGTTATGAAGCAGGCCGTTTGTTTTTTCTCCAGCAACAACCCAATCACGTTTTCGCCCGCAAACAAGCCCGTTTGTCCAAAAATAGTTTTGGTGCCATCGTCGTGCTGATTTGTCCGGAACACAAATTTACCTTCGCCATTGAATCCCCAGCCCGTAAAGGCGCGGGCGGCCTCTTTAACATCGTTTTCGGTGTAGTGGTCCAGGCCGGACGACGAATGCCCCAGCGTGAAGAGTTCCATTACCTCGCGGGCGAAGTTCTCGTTCGGGGCATTTTTGCGGTTTTGCTGGTTGTTCAGAAACTGGAGCATGGCCGGTTCTTTGGAAACGGCCATGAGCAGATCGCCGAACGTACCCAGCGCGTGCCGGCGGATGGTGTTCAGGTACTGCTGCATGGCTGCCGGATTTCGGACCCGGCAGGCAAAATGCCCGTGCCAAAAAAGGGCCATTTTTTCGCGCACTGCGTTCTGGCCCGATGCCATCGCTTCTGTCCAGCGCACGTTCAGTGCCCGAATGTGTCCGGCATCCTCCCGGATCTTCTGCTTCAGCATTTCCCGGTCCGGAGCTGCTTCGCGGACCATGCGCAACGTTTTTTTGCCCGCTAACGGCTCGATCGCATCAATTATCAGGGGCGTAAACGTATTGTTGGCACGAAGCAGGTCGCGCACCACTTTTTTTATGGGTCGGCGACACTCGCGCCGAACTACCGCTGGCGCGGCCCCAAATCCGGCCCGCCAGAACAGATGCTGAACGGCTTGATGTTTGTTGGTTAGGCTCATAAAAAGCAGGTTTTTTTGGGAAGCTTATTGAGCCGCAGACTGAATTTTTTAGAACGCAAAAGCGGTAGGTAGTTTAATGAACCCGCGTAGGGCCGAAAAACGAGCTACCCCGCTTATCGTCGACGATAAGCGGGGTAGCTCGTTTTTCG
>JAYVAP010000801.1:0-3701 GCA_043750915.1 Spirosoma sp.
GGTGGCCGGTACCTATGGCAACTACCCTAAAATATACCAGGCGTACGTGGGGTTTTTGCAGGATGCCGCCGGCCATACCTACCAGGCCGGGGTTTTCTACGCGGGGGATGCCTGCGGATTGGGGTTTCGACGGGGCGGATCAATTTTAGACAATACAGCGGGCTTTGTGGGGCATGTGGTTGAATAGCCTTTCAAAAGAACTGGCCCCGCCTGCAATAGGCGGGGCCAGTTAACCAAATTCTCTATTTTTCTTCGCGTTTGGTTTCTTTCCGAAGCCGCCGGTGTTCTTCGTGCTTTGTCCGCTGTTTGGGGGGCATGGCGTTCAGGCGGGCCTGCCGCTGCTCTTGGCGAGCCTGCCGGAAGGCTTTCCGTTCGGCGGGTGTCAGGGTGGCCATTTTGGCTTTGTGTTCCGCTTTTCGGGCCTCAAGCACTTCGGGTGTTAGGCTGGGTTTGGCGATATGGACATCGGGTTGGGCCTGCGCATAAGCAGCACCTATCGAAAAAAACAGGGCCATCAGGGCCACGACAAATCCGTTCTTTTTCATGGTAATCTGTTGGTTTTGGCGATTGGACCGCCCCGGTGGTGCAAGGTTTAGCAGCCCACATACTCGGTTTGTTCTGCCCGTTGTGTAGGTTTGCAGAAGCCGGAGCTACCAACGCCCAAACGGGCACAACCACCCCAACCCGATGCCTATCCTGAATACCCTAAGTCTGTACCTGCAGGCGATTTTGTATATGGCTGCGGGAGCCAATCACTTCATTAACCCAAAACCGTATTTGGCCCTGATGCCCCCTTATATCCCGGCTCATTCAACGATGGTGGTGGTGAGTGGTGTGGCCGAAATTGTGCTTGGTTTGGGGCTGCTGTTTCCGGCTACGCGCTCCGTGTCGGCCTGGGGGCTGGTTTTATTGCTGATCGCCATTTTCCCGGCTAACGTGTTCATGGCCGTGTCGAGTCGGTTTCGGAAAATGTCGGCCTGGTTGCGGTGGGGGCGGTTGCCGCTACAGGGACTATTGATCTGGTGGGCGTACAAATATACCTAACTGACTGACTGTGAGTATTCCCGCTGAAAGTCAGGTCCGGGCGGGGTGCTCATCCAGGGCTTTTTTGGTGACTTGTACGGCGGGCGGAAAATAAAACCTAAAAAAAGCAGTATCTCTTTAAACGCTTTGATGATTCAGGGAATCTATAGGCTGCTAACCGGCGTAAGTACAATAAACTCTTTGAAAAAAAGATATGGCTTTCCGATTCGTATCCCACACTCGGCCTGCTGATGGCCACCGCAACTTTTTTGGTAAAGACAATAATTTGGCGGGTTTATTGTTGGAAAAGTTGCAGTTGACGTAAAAAAATTCTTATTTTTATAGCCGCATTGGTAAATCAACCAAAATTCTTACCCTAAACGCACACTATCGGAACACAGCTCTACGTTAACTAATTGTCTTACTGAAAATGGAAAAAGCCCAGGTAAACGACAGTGAGCTGATTTCCCTGTACATCCGTGGTAATGAGAAAGCCTTTGCCAAGTTAGTGCAACGGCACAAATCGAAGCTCTACACCACCATCTACCTGATCGTGAAAGATCAATATGTGGCGGAAGACTTAATGCAGGACACGTTTATAAAAGCCGTGGACACCATCAAGTCGGGTAGATACAACGAGGAAGGTAAATTTCTCCCCTGGATTGTCAGAA
Source organism: Spirosoma sp. (assembly GCA_043750915.1). Taxonomy (GTDB): domain Bacteria; phylum Bacteroidota; class Bacteroidia; order Cytophagales; family Spirosomataceae; genus Spirosoma. Next base: position 1,695 of record JAYVAP010000801.1, read on the forward strand.
TCGCCCACAACTTGGCCATTGACTATTTCCGAAAAGATAAACGCTACCCCAAAGTGGTGTTTGAGGACGGAAGCAGCGTGTTCAATACGCTTGAGTTTGCGGAAGATTCGGTGGAGTCACTACAGATTCGGCAGGAGACACATGAGCAGTTGCGTGAGCTGATCCAGCGTTTGCCAGATCAACAGCGTCAGGTGCTTATTATGCGGCACTACGAGGAAATGAGTTTCCAGGAGATTGCCGATGCGACCGGCGTCAGCATCAACACGGCTTTGGGACGTATGCGTTACGCGTTGATTAATTTGCGTAAACAACTGAGCAAACGTGCGCCGAGTTATGACAAAAACCTTTACCCAAGATGATGTAGTCCGGTACGTCTATGAGGAAACCTCGCCCGAGGAAAATATCCTTATCGAAGACGCTATGATGTCAGCCCCGGACCTGATGACGTTCTTCCTCGAAGCCCTGGAACTACAGGCTTTGATGAACAAAATTGAACGCCATCCCCGTGTCAGTACGGTGCAAACCATCCTGAACTATTCTATGCACTATCCGGCATACCCGCCTGCCCGTCTGCGATATTCGTAGTGGGCAGGTGGTTTTTGCTGTTTCCCAGCAGTTTGTCAAATGCCTGACCATCAGACAGTTTGATAAACTGCCTGCTCGCTATGCTCAAAAAAGAACGCTTTCGGCAGTTTATTGATTATTTTACCCTGCACTATCCCGAGCCACAAACAGAACTCAACTTCGGCAATCCGTATGAATTGCTGGTAGCCGTTATTCTGTCGGCTCAGTGTACCGACAAGCGCATCAATCAGGTAACGCCCGCCCTGTTTGCCCGTTTTCCGGAGCCGGCATCCCTGGCAGCGGCCCCCGTGGAGGAGGTATTTGGCTACATCCGTAGCGTATCTTATCCCAACAACAAAGCAAAACACTTAGTGGGGATGGCAAAGACACTGATGGCGGAGTTTGGGGGCGACATACCCGCAACGGTCGAAGCCTTGCAAACCCTGCCGGGCGTGGGCCGCAAAACAGCGCACGTAATTTTATCGGTGGTCTATAACGAACCGACGATGGCGGTCGACACGCACGTCTTTCGGGTGTCGCACCGGTTGGGGCTGGCTCCGCTCACGGCCACAACGCCCCTGGCCGTCGAGAAGTCGCTGATGGCGCATATCCCCAAAGAATACGTACCAAAAGCGCACCACTGGCTGATTCTGCACGGCCGCTACGTGTGCGTGGCCCGCTCGCCCAAATGCCCCGTTTGCCCGTTGCAGGACTTCTGCAAATACCACGAAAAGAACAACAGGCTGAACCCTAAATCAGCCGGAAGTAGCTAACAACAGAACGAGTTCCGGTGTCAGCCACTTCCGGTTGTCATTAATACTGCTCCGTTCCGGCAAAAAAGAAATTGCCTTCTATCTGGGCATTTTCGTCCGAATCCGACCCGTGAATGGCGTTGGCTTCTATGGACGTTGCAAAAAGTTTGCGAATGGTTCCTGGCTCGGCCTGAGCGGGGTTGGTGGCCCCAATGAGTTTACGGAAGTCGGCAACGGCGTTGTCTTTTTCCAGAATCATCGGTACAATCGTACCCGACGACATGTACTGACAAAGGTCTGCGTAGAACGGGCGGGCACTGTGAACCGCGTAGAACTGACCGGCCCGCTGGGGGGTGAGGGCTGTTTTCTTGATTGCCACAATGCGGAAGCCCGCTTCTTCGATCATTTTGATGATGGCTCCCGTGTGCCCGGCCTGGACTGCGTCGGGCTTAATCATCGTGAACGTTTGGTTTGTTGCCATGCTGGTTTATTGTATCCTGGTTTCGGTTGCTCCATTCAGAGCGGGCGCAAAGGTAAGGTGTTTCGGGTAATGCTGCACCGGTCAGGCCAATGGTCGTATCCGATTTATTCGTACTTTTGGGCTTCGATTGCGGCTGCGGCCCGGTGTTTATGCAAGATATTGACGCGATTGGCGCGCTGATTGGCCTCGGGCCGGGCGAAACCCCGCACA
>JAYVAP010000802.1:0-3388 GCA_043750915.1 Spirosoma sp.
TACGCCATGATTCCCAATGGATTAGCTGCGCCATTGATGTTGTAGAAGCGGCCAATGTTAGGCAACACAATGGGCAGGTCTGACTTGGAAACCCCCAGCCAGATGGCCAGTTCAGCTGCCAGCACATCCACCGAGGTGGTGGGGATCAGACAGCCCCGGTCCGTGTCCAGCGGATTACCCTTGAATAAGTCAGGATACGTTCCGTATGTCTTTTGGCCGTTAACAGCTCCGCCCACCACAAACTGATTTCCGCCCCAGGCATGGTCTGACCCTTTTGCGTTGGATGTCAGGCTACGTCCGAACTCTGAAGCCGAAAAGAGGGTGATTTTGTCGGACAGGCCCATGGCCACCGTCAGGTCGTAGAACGCTTTGACGGCATTACTCACTACCGGCATCATGGCCGCCATGTTGTCGATGACGTTATCGTGGAAATCCCAGCCGCCCCACTGTACGTAAAAGATCTGACGTTTCACCCCCAGGGTATTGCGGCCGGCAATGATCTTGGCTACCTGCCGGAGTTGATTTCCCAGCGGACCCGTACCCAGGTTGTCGGCAGGCAATGGGTTGCTGGTAGCTTCGGTAAAGAGTTCGTAGGCATCCAGCGAGGTTCGCTTCATGCGGTTATACGTCTTCTGAAGCACATTTTTGTATTCCTGCGAAAGTTGGTTGTCAATGGCCGCCCGGCGGATAGGATTGAAGCCATCCTGACCCGCGTATCCGTTCAGCGCGGGTGCTCCGCCTGCGTTTACCGTATAAGGCACGACCTGATTGCCCACCTGCCAGAGGTTGTTGCCCGAGATGGAGATGTTCATCGACACGCTCGAGTTGACATTGGCACTTTCCAGCAAATCGGCCGCCCGCCCGGCCCAGCCAATGCCACTACGGTAGTCGGGGATGGAGGACTGCCATTGCTCCTGCTGGTCGGAATGGGAAAAAACGCCGTATGGCAAAGCTGTACCGGCCCGGAAGTCGCCAATGGTGGTAGGCCTGACTAAGCTGCCAATGTTTGATATAAAAGCAAGTTTCTGCTCGTCGAACAGGGACTTGAGCCCCGTTACGCCCGGGTGCAGTCCAAGTGGCCTTCCGGCGTTGTTGAGGGGGGTAATGGGTAACAAACTGCTTTGAGGCAAGGCCAGGTCTGTGCGAACCTGCTGGTATTCGTTGTAGGCTGCTCCGGTAGGTACCAGCAGATTAAACGAATCGTTGCCACCGGGCAGGAACATGCACACCACAGCGCGGTAGTCGTTGAAAGCGGGGGCGTTCTGAGCTACTGCTGAAGAAGTCAGCATCATATTGGTCAGCGTGCTCAGCAGCGAGGTAGTGCCCACGGCGGCACAACTGGCCTGACCCAGGAACTGGCGCCGGTTGATAGTGTCTCGGGAAGTTTTCATAAATGGTTCTAATTTTGAATGTTGAACTCAGCACTGGATCCGATCAAATAAGCCGCCATTTTCACCCGCTCGGTTTGCCAGTTACTGGTGCCGGTATCGATCTTGAGCACGGCTTCACGGATGTTCTGAAAGCTGCGGGGGCGCAGTAATCCGCCCGTCATGCGCACATTGAGCTTGCGAATCAGCGCGTCTGCATCAGCGGCTAATGGAATCTCCTGCGAGAAATCGAGCTTCATTTCCTCTTGTGGCGAGTCGGCTCCCCAGCGGGCAATCTGGTTATTGATCGAATGAAGCAGGTTGTTCTGGGTTTCAATGCCCGTTACGGAGGTCAGGATCTGAAACTCGGGTGCATATAAGTTCAAACTGGTCAACTCGCCATTGGGCCGATAGCCGGGCAGGTAAAAGTTAAACACACTCGGCGACTGGAAGGGCTCCTGGAGGTAGAAATCGTACATGTAAGTTGCACTGTCATAATAACCGTTCTGAGGTTGGGCGTTAAAGGTTTTTGCCATGTTCATCAGAGTCATGTACGGCTCGCGCATCTTACCAAATGTGGAAGACAAGGTATTCTCAAAACTGCGTGCTTCGGGGTCCATCAGAATGGCTTTGACCACGGCACCCATGTTGCCCCGTACGCCGGTGCCGTCGTTGGCAAAAGCAGCCGACACCCGGCCAATATAGGCTGGGCTGGGATTAGACGTGACCAACCGTTGAATAAGCAGTCGCCCGATGAAAGGGCCTACATTGGGGTGGTTAAAGAGGTTATCTATGGCTGCATTAACATCGAGCAAACTCTGGGTTTTATCCAGATAATCAGCGCTGCGTGTGCGAGCGGGCAAAACAGTTCCCCTGAGTAAGGTTTTAGAACCCATGTCATGCTCCTCATCCCATAAATTCATGGGGTAATCATAATGCTGATAAGAGTTACTCGGATCCCTGTTATCCGGTCCGCCATACGTAAAACCAGTAAAAACGCGGGCAAATTCGGGGATGTCTTTATTTGTATAAGTGGGAATGGGCTGGCCTGCGGCATCCAGCTTTTGGGTACCGTCCTGGTTCAATTCCCAGAGTCCAATACTGAATAGCTGCATGATCTCGCGGGCGTAGTTTTGATCGGGAAACCGGTTAGCTGCCAGGTCGGGTTTTCTGTTTCCTACGTGACTCAGATACCTGCCCATGCATGGATGGAGTGTGACATCGAAAAGCAGTTGACGAAAGCTGCCAAAAGCACCGTCCATCAGCCGGTCGTAATAATTAGTTACCCCTTCTGAACTCAATAGAAGCGCATCGTCGTTTTGGGAGATGACAAATATCTGGAGCAACGAATAAGCAATGCGCTGGCGCAGAACGTCGGTAGCCACGGTTCCTCCGCCCGGCGGGTTGCGCCGACGCATGGCCTGTGTCCAAAGCGCAATTTTGGTAGAAGGGTGAAACGTAGGTCTTCCCACTAATTTCCTGGCCTGAATTATTGGCTGTAGGTATCCTTTAGGCCGGGTTAGCTGCTGATTGATCCAGCCTTCAAAGCCCAGCATCTTCACCTCGGCGAGTTCATCGGGGTCGGCCCCAAAACCGGCCTGAATCAGAAACCGGGTGGCTTCCTCGTCGGTAGGCACCCCGCTGTTATCGATCAGATTGAGCGATACCGCGTTGGTGCTTCCCACGGTGTATGCCGGGGATGGCTGCACCGTCACCTGCACGGTCTCGGTACCTTCGGTGAGATTGTCTTTAATGGCTTTCAATTGAAGCCATACCTCGCGGGCACCCACGGGAATGGTTACACTCGACCCGGCCGACGCGGCATAATCGGTCGATCTGCTGGCTGACCCGCCAAAGGTAATCGGCACCGTAACGGCCCGGAGTCCTCCGGTGCGCCGGATAACGACGGTGGCGGGCTGCGGCCATCGTTCGGACATCTCGGCGTTGAGCGTTGAAATTGTAATGACATCCTGGGCCGTACTGGTGTTCAGTGCGCCCAGTAGCAGAAGAGCCGACACGGC
>JAYVAP010000803.1:0-5278 GCA_043750915.1 Spirosoma sp.
TGGCTCGGCCGGGGCAGAGCTGCCCGATACCCGTTTCCAGTCGGCAGGATTGAGGGGCATATCGACAACGCGGTAGCCGGTGGCGGCAAAATCCTCAAAGGCCAGCCGCCCACCCGATGGCGACACAGCGGCATGGTAGGCCGCCAGCGGCCGCGACGTAACCTGAAAAACCTGTTTGGTATCCGTGTTTACAGCATAGATATTATCGATGCCCGACCGGGGCGAATCATAGAGCACGTAGTTCCCCCACGGCTGTGGGTGGCTGATATTTTCGTTGGCGCGGGACATTAGCTCTTTCACAACAAAAGTCTGGCTATCAATGAGTTGAATCGTTTTTTTATTATTTCCCAATGCCACCGTCACAATGGTGCGGCTGTCTTGGTGCCAGCGTGGATGCTGGTAAACTAAGTTTGTGGTGTTGGGCAGGGTGGTCAGGCGTTGGCCAGTTTGGGCACTCAGCACAACCAACCGGCTTTGGAAATTGGCTGTATTTTCGACAACGACAAGTTTCTGATTATCGGGCGAGAGCGCAACGGCCGTGTAGCGGGCGCGGTGGGTTAGCCGACGAAGTTTACCGGTGGCCAGGTTCAGCAACCGGATGTTGGAGTAAATGCGTTGCCCCCAGCGCGGGTCGAACCCAAACTCTATCCAGCAGGCGTTGGCCGCCGTTGCCGAAAGCAGGCTGGGGTCGTTTGGAAAGCCCTGCACAAACACCCGTTTTTCACGTCCGCTGCGGCTGAGCACCACTAATCGGGGCGTGTCGCCGAGGCCCGCTTTCACGCACAGCACCGTGGAGTCGGTCAGGAACTGCGGATAGCGGTAATTGGTAAAAACCGGCCGTTTGGCCTTCGCCTGTCGGGTCCGGGTGGGCCCGGCTCGAACGGTTTCGGGTTGGGCCGCAAAAAAACGGGCGGGCGTAAGGGACAGACCGGCCCGCTGTTTTTGCCATATTTCGGTCAGGTCGGCCATCGTTTTCCGGTACAGATCGTCGGTGCGCAGGCCCGACACGTCTTTCACGCTGGCCGAGAAAGCAAAGGGCAACGGAACACGCCGGAAATTCAGGTCCAGCGTGCGTCCCCAGGCATCGGCCCACGTTGCTGCTTCAGAAAAGTTGTCAGGTGATAGCCAAGCACGTAATGATTGGGTACGTTATCACGAAAAGAACCACAAACGGCTTTTGCGTAGGCAAATGGCTGCAGCTTCGCATCGGCAGCGGCCAGCAGATTGGCCCGCAGCGCGAGGTCGAAATTCGGAATCCGTCCCCGGCCGCTGGTACTCATCAGCGTTTCGGTGCTAACGGCATCGCCCTCCATAAACCAGTCGGGCAGCGTCAGCCGGGCAAACCCCAGTCCGGTGTTGCCCAGCAGTGCATATAACGCCCGCCAGCCGCCTTGCAGGCCTTTGTCGAACTGAACCACGTGCCGGTATTCGTGCACGGCCAGCAGATCAAGCCAGTCGTAGGTACCCAGCAAACCAGCATCCTGGGGCGTTACGGCAAAGAACTCGGACCGACGCGGAAACAGCGTTACGAAACCGTTGCTGCTGGTAGTCTGATTTTGCAACACAACCGATATGGGCCGGGGACGCCGACCAAGCGATGCGCTGGCGGGTTCGTAAATGCCCTCGAGCCGACGGGCCGTTCGCTGGGCTATAGTGTCCAGACCCGCCGGGTAGAGCACCCGGAAGTGGGGCGTTTTGAGTTGATACCACCGCAGATTAGCAGGGTTCTGGTCCAGAACGGGCAGGAGTTGGGCATTGGCGGCAACCGTAGTCAGCAGCAGCAGACAAACAAATAAGCGCATAAGTATCGGCAGATACCGCGAAGATAAGCACAGACGCAACTTTCTTTCTTGCTCCCAAAGCGAAATTTTTTCAATTTTGCGTATGTTAACCTCTTAGTACCACGCCTAAATTTTGAAGGTACTGCAAAATTCATTGGCCGGTAACCGTTGCCAGCATGGATTTTTGGGAAAACAACTCATTTATTTTCTTCTTGCTTCAATGTCTACTGAACACGTTAAGTGCCTGATTATCGGCTCCGGCCCGGCGGGTTATACCGCTGCCATTTATGCAGCCCGCGCCAATATGCATCCCGTTATGTATCAGGGGCCGCAGCCCGGTGGCCAGCTGACCATCACAACGGAAGTAGATAATTTTCCGGGTTATCCCGATGGCGTTCAGGGACCGCAGATGATGCAGGACCTGGAAAATCAGGCCCGCCGGTTTGGCACCGACATCCGCTACGGCGTGGTGACGGGGGTTGATTTTGCCACGCACCCGGGCCACGACAGGCCCCACCGGGCCATCGTTGATGAGGAGCACGAAATTACGGCCGATTCCGTCATCATCTCCACCGGCGCATCGGCCAAGTGGCTTGGTTTGCCCTCGGAGATGCGGCTCAATGGCCGGGGCGTATCGGCCTGCGCGGTCTGCGACGGGTTTTTCTTCCGCAATCAGGACGTGGCCATCGTTGGCGCGGGCGACACGGCGGCTGAGGAAGCCAGTTACTTAGCCAACCTCTGCCGCAAAGTGTATATGATCGTGCGCCGGGGCGAAATGCGGGCATCGCGGTTTATGCAGCAACGCGTGAAAACGGCCCCCAACATCGAAATTCTGTATAATACCGAAACCCAGGAAATTCTGGGCGACGACGGGGTGACGGGGGCGCGGGTAAAAAACACCAGCACGGGCCAGGAGACCGTTTTGGACGTGACCGGCTTTTTTGTGGCCATTGGCCATACGCCCAATACGGGCATTTTTGCCGACTACATTGAGCGCGATGAGAATGGGTATATCCTGACCGAAAAAGGCTCTACCCGAACCAACATGGCCGGGGTTTTTGCCTGCGGAGACGCGCAGGATAACGTCTATCGGCAGGCCATCACGGCGGCCGGTACCGGTTGCATGGCCGCCCTCGATGCCGAGCGGTATTTAGTAACGCTTGAGATGCAGGCGCAACAGCAGGCGTTCCTGCCGCAGGATCGCCTGCCGCAGGATCGCCTGCCGCAGGTGTTCCTGCCGCAGGAACACCTGCCGCAGGAACACCTGCCACAGGAACGCCTGCCGCTTGTTTATTAATGGACTGGTTTGCGGTTTCCGGGTTGGCTGTCCGCATGGGTCCCCCCAAGGGGCGTTTGTGCGGGCAACCAACCCGGAGAGAACAAATATTTTTTTGAGAACGATGAGAAAAAAAACTATTCTGCGGCAGGCGGTCCTGCGGCAGGCGGTCCTGCGGCAGGCGATCCTGCGGCAGGCGATCCTGCGGCTGCTGGCCATTGGGTGCCTTTGTGCGACCCTGCCCACGCAGGCCCAGGAACGCGGACGGTTTAAGAATGACCTCCGTATTTTGCCCAAAAATCAGCCCAATACCAAACCATCCGTCGTTGATCAGCCCCGAAAAGCGGACGACTCCTACGAACAGGAAAAACCAAACCTGCGCTTCAACAGCCAGTTTGAACCTAAAAAAGAACTTAATCCGGTTGTCAGCGAAGATACCAGCCAGATCGACCAGGGCGAAACCAGCGTCGTTGAAGTAATCGACTCGGTACTGGTGGGCAACGAGTGGGTCAAAATTGCCGATTACTACGCCGTCTGGGATTCGCGCACCATCGACCCCTACAACATAAATCCGCTGGAGTTCAACGAAGCCATCAACATTAAACTCTACGACCCCGCCACCAACCATTACTGGTCGCCCCCGCTCGACGAAGGCCGGATGACCTCTACTTTCGGGTACCGCTGGGGCCGCTGGCATACCGGTACCGACCTTGACCTGGAAACCGGCGACCCCGTCTATGCAGCCTTCGACGGCATTGCACGGGTGGTGGGCTGGGATGGCAACGGCTATGGGCGCTACGTGCTGATTCGTCACTACAACGGCCTTGAAACGCTTTATGGGCACCTGTCCAAGCAAACCGTGGAGACCGGTCAGCTCGTTAAAGCAGGCGATCAGATTGGGCTGGGCGGTAACACGGGCCGGAGCTACGGGGCGCACCTCCACTTTGAAACCCGCTACGAAGGCAACCCCTTCAGCCCGCTTAACATCTACTCTTTCCCGGCCAACACCATCAACTCCGATCATTTTCTGCTCACCGGCAACGCCTGGGATTACCTGCGCGGGGGTCGTTCGTCGGACATTAGTTTCAAGCCGAGGTTCAAGCGAACGGTGCTCCACCGCGTCCGGTCGGGCGAAACCGTATCCAGTATTGCCAGCCGATACGGCCTGTCGGTGTCGGCACTGACCCGCAAAAATCATATTTCGTCGCGCACCCGCATCCGGCCAGGCCAGAAACTGCGGGTGAACTGAGGTGCGTAACAATCACAAGCCGGTATCCGGCTGATTGAGCAGCTGGACGGTTTCTTTTCTCTATTTCACAAACAGCCACCGGTTATACAACTCTTTCTGCCGGTTGGTTTGGTTAGGTAGCGGCTCCAGCCGGTAGCTTACCAACGGATTGGGGGTTAGCCGGATAGGCAGTTCGCGCAGCTGACCCGACCGGTTCACCAGCAGCTGAATGGTTTCGCCCACGCGTCGGCCACCCATGAGCCGCAACAGGTCGTCGCCCACGCGCAGGCCGTTGACCGAGATCAGTTCATCGCCTACGTTCAGCCCGTCGGTGTAGGCCGCTGAGCCGCGCCGAACACCCGACACCGTCATTTTGCCGTTCACCAGCGTCGTTGCCGCCCCCAGATACCCTTCCTGATTTTTACCCATTGGGCCAGCAGCCGGGCCAGCAGCTGCCACGCTGCTTAGCTGGAGACCCACCGGCTCGAAATAAGCGTTGTAGTCGATGGGGTTGGCGGTGGTGAGGGCGGTGGTGAAAAAATCGGTTAAGGGTCGTCCCGCAATCTGTTCAGCCGCCCGCCGGAACTCCTCATCAGTGAACCCGCGCTGCTGTTTTTTGTAGTATTCGGCATACAGATACCGCATCAGATCGTCTAAATTCCGTTCGCCCTGGCTACCCGCCAAAATGGCCAGGTTCAGCAGCGTGCCCAGCACACTCCCTTTACTGTAGTATGAAATGGTGGTGTTGGCCGAATTTTCGTTCGGGCGATAGCCTTTGATCCACGCGTCCCAGCTCGACTCAGTCACCGACTGAACACGGTTGCCGGGCTGGTTTTCGATCTGCGCAATATCATTGGACACAATGCCGAGGTAGGCTTCGGGCGTATGAAATCCGGCCCGACGCAGGATGTAATCTTCGTAAAACGACGTGCAGCCTTCGGCCAGCCAAAGCATGTGGGTGTAGTTCTCGGTTTCGTAGTCGAACGGGCCGAG
>JAYVAP010000804.1:0-8524 GCA_043750915.1 Spirosoma sp.
CGAATCGGCGGTGTCGGTTATTAAAATGGGTGCCGACCATAAAAGCGGCATTGTGTTTGTGAACGGGCTGGGACAGAGTGGAATGCCCTACCAGCACGACAAAGTGCACACGCTGCTGGGTGCCCTGCCGGTTATGATCCATGCCCGGCCCGAGCACGTGGCGGTTATCGGTCTGGGGTCGGCGGGCACGGTCAATGGCATTGGCGGACGCGAAGAAACCCGGCAGATAGACTGCTTCGAAATTGCCAGCAACCAGGCGCAGGTGCTGGCCCAATACGGTGTTCAGGCCCGCGACACGGCCGTTGGTGCGGTGCTGACCGATTCGCGCTTACACCTGATTTTTCGGGATGGCCGGTACGCAATCCGTAATAAACCGGTTTTTTATGATGTGATCGAAGCCGACGCGCTGCGTCCTACCTCGGCTTATTCGGGCAATATTTATTCCCGTGAGTATTTTCAGTTGATCCGGTCCCGGCTCAAAACCAATGGTTTAGCCGTAACGTGGTGCCCCACAGGCCGCATATTCAACACGTTTCGGACGGTTTTTCCGTATGTAGCCTATTGCGACAGGCTGGTGCTCATTGGCAGCAACCAACCCATCAAACTCGACTGGGCGCGTATCGAAGCGCGGGCTGCGAGTGCGTTCAGCCAGCGGCATTACGGCCGCTCGGGCATTAATATTCAGGCGTTGCTGGCAACCTACAAACCAGACCTGCGGCTCCTGCCCCGCCCGGCCATTGTATCGGGCGAGATCAATACGGATCTGTTTCCTAAAGATGAATACAGCATTCGCGGGGGCGATATGATCGATTTCTGAGTTTATGCCGACGGCACCCCCATCGACACCCGACCGGCAAACTATCCCGTTCAACTCAACCGTCGATGCGCTGAAGTTCATGATCCGGCAGGGCTGGGAAGTGGTGTCGTTTTCAGTAACCGGAACTGGCGACTCTCATCGGGAACGCCAGAAACATTTATTTATCTGTTACAGCGCAGGCGAGAAATAGCTGAAAACCACCCGTTGGCAGCTTGTTGTCTTTAACAAAATAACGCCGGTCGGAACATAGCTCCGACCGGCGTTATTGGTTCTTTTTCGCTGGTTATCAGTTACCAAACGAGTTAACGTGTTTCTGGAAAACGGCTTCGTATTTGCTGGCCGCTGCCGTTTGTTTGGCTTCTTTGCAGGCCTCAACGATGGTTTGCAGGATGTATAAATCGGCATCAGGGCTACCAAAGCGGCCATTGCCAGATTTATCGAAGGTGAGGCTTTGATCGGCGCGGCCCACCATGGTATCGGCAATTTCGAGGGCCTTCTTTTTGTCGTTTACCCCAAAATAAAACCGGACATAATTAGACGAAATCTGGTCGTAGGGAATGCTCTTGTCAGGAATCACGCGCAGCGAATAATCCAGCACTTCTTTGGCCTTCGCCGGTTTGTTTTCCCGGATAAACTGATCGGCTAAGCGGAAGAATGCGATGCGGGCCGAAATAACGGGTGGACCTTTATAGGTCTCGTCATAATACACATCCGGGTTATCAAAATTGCGCCAGAAGGTTTTTTTTGTCATGTTGTTATACATGATCTCGGCGTTGACATAGCCGTCCGGCGAATTGGGCACGGCCACGGGCATCAGGCGGTAGGCGTAGCCTTCGAGCTGCATGTAGTTTTTCAGACTCAGGTAGTTTTCACTCGCCAGCGTGCTCGAAAAATAGATGGGCCGCTGCCAGTTGTTGGTCGCAATCATATCGAGCATGATGAGATCAGGCTTGTAGAGGTCTTTTTTGCCGATGGTCCACTGGAGCGTATCTTTCATGAAGGGTTTCAGCGCAGCCGGCACAAAACCAGCTTTGTCGACGGCGGCTCTGTCGATGGGCAGAAACAGCACCGACGAGGGCAACACACTGGTCATGCTGCCGTTGGTGAGCGGTACCTGAATGGCGGGGCTGCTGGTTTTGATCAGGTTGATATACTGTTTCAGGTCGATGCCGTCCTTCACACCCGGCACCTCGTAAAACGGCACGATGTCGTTTTTGCCCTTGTTAAACTGGTCGAACTCCAGCGAAATGGGCAGGGCTTCCGACTCGTAGGTTTTGCGTTTCATCTGCTGAATATACCACTCCGTGCCCAGCAAACTCAGGTTGCACACCCGCACGTCGCGCCGGAAAGCTTCCACTTCCTGCACATACCAGAGTGGGAAGGTATCGTTGTCGCCACCGGTGAACAGAATGGCGTTGGGGGCGCAGGAGTTGAGCAGATTCTTGGCAAAATCGACCGACTGGTAGCGGTTGTTGCGGTTGTGGTTGTCCCAGCTTTTGGCACCCATCATCACCGGCACCAGCAAACACAGGCCCACCACCAGGCCGTTGCGCAGGGTATTCGATTTAAGATACGTTCGTAATCCTTCGGCAATAGACATAACGCCCAGACCCACCCAGATGGCAAAGAAATAGAACGAGCCCACGTAGATATAATCGCGTTCGCGCGGCTCCGAGGGGGGCGAGTTCAGGAAGATTTGTAGGGCAATGCCGGTGAACAGAAACAGCAAACCCACCACGAGCAGATCGCGCCGTCGGCGGAAATACTGAAACGCAATCCCGAACAGGCCGAGCATAAACGGCAGCATGTAAAAATTGTCGCGGGCTTTATTGGTCTTCAGCAGGTCCGGTACGCCCGCGTCCGACGACCAGGGCAGTAAATACCCCGCGCCTTCTTCGTCGGACTCGCGCCCCGTAAAATTCCACATCAGATAGCGCCACCACATGTGGCCGAGTTGGTGCGAAAACAAAAACTTCAGGTTGTCACCCATGGTTGGTTTTTGCCCTTCGGCGAGGCCCAGCATCTGGCGGTACAGTTGGGGGTGGTTTTGCTGACTGCTGTAAACCCGTGGAAACAGCATCTCGTCGCCCGGCTCGTAGATATACTCCGGCTGGTGGTCGAAGATGACGTACTTGTTGTTTTCTTTTTTCCAGATCGGGGCACCCTGCTTCTGGTCGACGGGGCGGGAGGTGAACACCGGGCCATAGAGCAGCGACCGGCTGCCATACTGCTCCCGGCGCAGATAGGACAGGAAATTCAGCGCATCGTCGGGGTTATTTTCGTTGATGGGTGGGTTGAAATCGGCCCGCACCAGCACTTGTAGGTACGATGCATAGCCGATAAGTACAAAAGCCAGGGCCAGCAGCGACGTGTTGAGAATTGCCCGCTTTTGCTGCGCCGACCAGACGATGGCGTAGGCGACGGCACCCACAAACACGACCACAAAAAACGCCATGCCCGAGTTAAAGGGCAGGCCGAGCGTGTTGACAAAGAACCGCTCCACCACGAAGGCCATGCCCGGCAGGCCCGGAATAATGCCCGAGTTGATGACCGCCAGCAGAACCAGCCCCACGCCAAACGCCATGACTGCCCCCCAGAACGTGGGCTTAGGGTACTTTTTGAAGTAATAAATCAAGGCCAGCGCGGGTAGCGTTACCAGGTTCAGCAAGTGAACGCCAATGGAGAGGCCCGTGAGATAGGCAATGAAAATGAGCCAGCGGTTGGCGGCTGCTTCGTCTTCGATGCGCTCCCACTGGAAAGCCGCCCACACAACAATAGCCGTAAAAAACGACGACATGCCGTATACTTCGGCTTCAACGGCCGAGAACCAGAACGTATCGGAGAAGGTGTAGGCCAGCGCACCCACGGCTCCTGTGCCAATCACCAGCAGCGTATCGGCAGGGGTATACTCGCTCTCTGGCAGCACGCCATTTCCGCGCATGATGAGCTTACGGCCCAGGAGCGTGATGGTCCAGAACAGGAATGCAATGGTAAACGCACTGGCCAGCACCGATGCCATGTTGACCCAGTAGGCCACAGAGGTTAGGTCGCCCAGGGCTAACATAGAAAAAATACGGCCCAGCAGCAGAAAGAACGGCGCACCCGGCGGGTGGGGCACCTGAAGCTTAAACGAACACGCAATGAACTCGCCACAATCCCAGAAACTGGCGGTGCGTTCAACGGTACTCGCGTAGGTAAAGAGCGCGATGGCGAAAACGAGCCAGCCCGTGAGGGTGTTCAGGCGTTTGAAGGAGGGCATACGAAGGGGAGCTTGATGGAAAGGTGCTTTGTGTAAGTATAGGCCCAAAATTAGGCATAAAACAGCCCGTCCGGGTCCGGGCGGGCTGTTAAAGTTTGTTAAGCCTGCGTGCGTCAAGCGAATGTGAGCGTGATTCAGTAGCTTTACACAAAATAAAACGGGTATGGAAACGACAGAAAAAATTCCATTAACGGATAAACAGCTTACCGAAAAACAGGTAGCCAAACTCGAATCCGGGGGGGTAGTGGCTATCCCGGGATCGTGGGACGACTTCATGGGATTTTTGCACGAAACGCGCTACCGGGCGGAATACCACAACGGGCGCATAATTATTATGGGCTTAGCCGCATTTTACCACGACGTTCTTGTCGGCGATTTTTTTGCGGACCTGCCCGCCGAAGCCCTCAGCGACCCGTCGGCTTAGTATACCTCACGCCGGGCGGCTTTCAGCGTATTCTGCATCAGCGAGCAGATCGTCATCAGGCCAACGCCACCTGGTACGGGCGTAATGAAACTGGCTTTGGGTGCCACCTCGGCAAAATTCACGTCGCCCCGGAGTGAAAAACCACTTTTTTTGTTCGCATCCGGCACGCGCTCTAGCCCCACATCAATCACCACAGCCCCTTCTTTCACCATGTCGCCAGTGATGAAACCGGGCCGACCCAGTGCGGCAATCAGGATATCGCCCGACCGGCAGATGTCGGCCAGGTTTTGCGTACGGCTGTGGGTAAGCGTAACGGTGCAGTTGCCCGGATAGGTGTTGCGCTGCATCAGAATCGACATGGGCAAGCCCACAATCTGGCTCCGGCCCACCACTACGCAGTGTTTTCCGGCCGTTTTGATGTCGTAACGCTGAATCATTTCCAGCACACCCTGCGGGGTTGCCGATATGTAGGCGGGTAATCCTTTGGCCATGCGGCCAATGTTGATGGGGTGAAAACCATCCACATCTTTGGCCGGGCTGATGGTTTCCATCACGCGGTCGGGGTTGATGTGGTCGGGGAGGGGAAGCTGCACAATCAGCCCGTCCATGTCGGGGTTGTCGTTAACGGCGCAAACGTGGGCGAGCAGTTCAGCCTCGCTCACCGACGGGTCGAGCCGAATCAGCGTCGACTTCATGCCGACTTCCTGGCAGTTCTTCATTTTGGAGGCCACATACGTTTCCGACGCGCCCTGGGTGCCCACCAGAATGGCCACGAGATGAGGGATTTTGCCGCCCTGCTGGCTCAGTTGTGCGATCTGAGTCGCAATTTCGAGTTTAATTTGTGCCGAAAGGAGTTTGCCGTCAAGGAGTTGCATAGGCATACGGGGTGGGGAATATGTTCGTTGCGGGTGTATCAGGAAGGCAAAGATACACCGCATTGGCCGACCGGACGTTTTATCCGTAGGTCTGCTGCCATTCCTTTTTCATGCGCCGGTAGTCGGGGTCTTCGCGGGCTTCTAAGTATTTGGCATAGAAAATCCGGGCCGATTCGGCCTTCACGGGGTCTTCCTGGCGGGGGAGCTGCTCACGGCCGTGGGCACCCGACTGCCCTTTGCGGTCGTCGGGCACGGGGCCGTCATATTTCTGGCCACTGCGGTGGTTTGCATATCGCCGGGCGCGGGTAAAGCCCATCTGGAGAAATTTGCGGGCCAGATCCATCCCCACAAAATCACCCTGGGCTTTGTAGTCCAGAAACATCTGGTAAATCGTTTCTGCCGACTGGCGGGCCATGTCGGGTGTTTTAAAACGCCAGTGCGGCAATATCTCCGCTTTGTAGGGCATTGCCGTCAGCACGCCCATTTCGCCCACGCTCACCCGGTACCGTTCCGGTTGCTGGCGAAAGTCGATGCCGGCATAAGTGGCCTTTTGTTTGGTTGTTGCCATTGCGTTTTTGGCTGGCTTGGGTGCCACCTGAGCACTCAGGTAGCATAGGTAAAAATGCTTTAGCTCATCGATGCGCCAGCGGGCACCGCCACCGTGTGTTGGCCCTTGGCTGCCACTGTTATTGCCTGGCCCAGCACCGTCAGTGCCAGGGCCGTTGCCGAAAAATTAGTTATTGTAACGGCCTGCTGCGTTGCTGTTATCTGCACGAGTGCCCCCCGAAACCGGATTTTGAACGCCAGCGACTGCCAGTTGGCGGGGCAGCCGGGCCGAAACGACAGCGCACCACCGGCACCCACGCGCATGCCGCCAAACCCCTTCACCACCGCCAGCCACGTACCGGCCATGCTGGTGATGTGGCAACCGTCTTCGGTGTCATTGTTGTAGTCGTCGAGGTCGAGTCGGGCCGTGCGCAGATACATCTCGTAGGCTTTCTCGGGCCTGCCCAGCGTGGATGCCTGAATGGCGTGAACGCAGGGCGACAGCGACGATTCATGCACCGTCATGGGTTCGTAGAAATCGAAGTTGCGCCGGAGCGTATCGGTGTCAAATTCATCCTCGAAGAAGTATAAGCCCTGCAACACATCGGCCTGTTTGATGAAGCACGATCGCAAAATCCGGTCCCACGACCAGTGTTGGTTAATGGGCCGGTGACCGCCGGGAATGTCCGACGCGGGCATCAGCTCTTTGTCCAGAAATCCTTCCTGCTGCAAAAAAACCTGCCGCTCCGGGTCATACGGAAAGTGCATGTGGTCGACAATGTGCCGGGCTTTTTCAATTTCTTTGTCTTCCTGAAAGTGAATCCGGCCAATCAGGTCGGCATATTTGGCGGGGTCCCCTGCTTTCACCTTCGCCACGGCCTCAAGGGTATAGCGCAGCGTCCAGGCGGCAATATAGTTGGTATACCAGTTGTTGTTGACGTTGTTTTCATACTCGTTCGGCCCCGTCACGCCCAGCATGACGTATTGCTGTTTAGCCCCCGACCAGTTGACGCGCTGACTCCAGAACCGGCTGATGGCAATGAGCACCTCCAAACCGTAGTCGGCCAGGTATTGTTCGTCGGCGGTGTAGCGGACATAGTCATAAATGGCGTAGGCGATGGCCCCGTTGCGGTGGATTTCCTCAAACGTGATTTCCCATTCGTTGTGGCACTCCTCGCCGGTCATGGTCACCATGGGGTAGAGCGCGGCTCCCGCCCGGAAGCCTAATTTCTGCGCGTTTTCGATGGCTTTGCCCAGCTGCTTGTAGCGATAAATCAGGAGGTTGCGCGCCACGGCGGGGTCGGCGGTAGCTAAGTAAAACGGCAGGCAGTAAGCTTCAGTATCCCAGTAGGTGGATCCACCGTATTTTTCGCCGGTGAAGCCCTTGGGTCCAATGTTGAGCCGCTCGTCCTGGCCGGTATACGTCTGGTTGAGCTGGAAAATGTTGAACCGGATGCCCTGCTGGGCCGCCGTGTCGCCGTCGATAACGATGTCGGCCATTTCCCATATGTTGGCCCAGGCCCGTTTTTGCTCGGCCAGCAGGGTGGCAAAACCCTGCTGCCTGATGTGCTGCAGGGACTGGCGGGCCTGGTCCATCAGCGTGTCGGGTTCATAGTTGAGCGACGACAGGTTGACGGCATACTTGAAAATGACCGTCTCAACGCCCTGCCGGCCATCGAGCGTAATGCAATTGGCTACGTATTTGTCCTGGCTGACGGGCTGCGACGCGTAGCTGAGTTTCACGCCGTCCTGCTCAATATCGATGCCCATGCCGGTAAGCACGTGGAAGCCGGTTTTCCGGGTGCGCAACTGGAGGTAGGCTTCGGCTGGGCCGGTTTCTTTCCCCACTTCGTCCCAGAAGGTTTCGTCGTAGTTGGCATCGCGGTTGCGGATGGTCCCGTCGAGGAAAGGGGTCACCGTAATGGGGCCATCGAAGTTGAGGGGGGTAATGGCGTACCGAATGGCACCGGCTTCGTCGTCGACGATGGAGCAGAAGCGTTTGCTGCTGATTTTTAGTTCTTTGCCGCTTTTTAGGGTTGCCACAAACTGGCGTTCGAGGTAGCCTTCCTGCATGTTCAGCACCCGCCGGAAATCGCGCACTGCGCAGGTGTTGAGGTCGAGCGATTCAGCCGCAATGTCAACGTTGATGCCAATCCAGTTGGTGGCGTTCAGCACTTTGGCGAAATATTCAGGATAGCCGTTTTTCCACCAGCCCACGCGGGTTTTATCGGGATAATAAACGCCTGCTATGTAGTTGCCGGGGAGAGATTTGCCCGAGAATTTCTCTTCGAACGAACCGCGTCCCCCGTGCCGCCCATTTCCGAGCGACATGATACTTTCCGTAACTTCGTTAAACTCGGGGTGAAAGTCGGTTTCGACAATAGACCAGGGGTCGTGCTGCAGGTAGTGTTTCATCAGGGGTTATATTCAGGGCGCGAATATACTCCGCCGGGCGGGCAGTTAGCGTTTTTTTTGTCATTGCCCGGTAGTCAGGTCGTTTTTTTACCAGTTAAATTGCCCGTTTCACCTATATTTTTATTGTTCAGGCCCATGTCTCAACGTACCTTTAATTTGTTATACCAGTTCAGTAGATTTAGCTGGCG
>JAYVAP010000805.1:0-3649 GCA_043750915.1 Spirosoma sp.
GTGAATTGGGCCAGCAGCCCAGCCTGATAGTTATCTGGAGTAATCATAGGTCAAAAGAAGCAACTAAACGGGTATGAAATACTTTTGCCGAGTTTTCAAGTCTTAGTGTTCTTGGCGTATTCGATGAGTATTGAGCTGTCCAAAACAAGTCTACTGATCATATACGTCATACTTGTCTACCTGATAGCCTAAGTTCCTCATTGACCCCTTAAATTTACGAATGATTTCCAGCCGCGAAGGCTCCCCCAGTTCAACCGGTTTCTCATGCGATGGCCGCACGATGACTTCAACTTCGGCTTTGTCGATGCCTTCCGGCAATTCTATAATCAGTTGCTGATTACCCCGCTCAACCGTTTTGAAATAATGCTGTACCGCTTCCATAGCTCAATCGTTTTCTAACAAATATACCCTTTCTCCAGAAACAACACCCCCCGCCCGTTTTGTTCTACCTTTGCAACTCGCCCGTTTGGGGCGAATTATTTCCAATAAACCAATACACGACAAGTTCATGACAACCGACCAGTTGACCGACTTGAGGACCAGAGTAGAGGCCCTGAGGAGGTATCTTTGACTACGATACCAAAAAAGAACAATTAGCGCAATTTGAACAGCAAACGTTCCAGCCCGAGTTCTGGACCGACGCGGCCCGCGCCGAAGGCGTAATGAAGCAGGTGCGCGGCCTGAAGGGATGGACCACCGGCTACGAGAAACTCAGCAGTCAGTTTGGCGATCTGGAAACACTGTTCGAGTTCTACGAAGCGGGCGACGTGCCGGAGGCCGAAGTCGATGCTGAATGGCAGACCGTTCTGGCTACCCTCGAAGACCTCGAACTCAAAAAAATGCTCGGTAACGAGGAAGATCAGCTCAGCGCCGTACTCGAAATAAACGCGGGTGCAGGCGGCACCGAAAGCCAGGACTGGGCCGACATGCTGTACCGAATGTATATGCGCTGGGCCGAAAAACACGGCTACGGCCTGAAACAGGTCGATTATCAGGATGGCGACACGGCGGGCATAAAATCGGCCACGATTGAAATAGACGGCCCGCTCGCCTACGGTTATCTGAAATCCGAGAATGGCGTTCACCGCTTAGTGCGCATCTCACCATTCGATTCCAACGCCCGGCGGCACACCTCATTTGCGTCAATATACGTTTATCCGCTCATCGACGATACGATTGAAATCGAAGTGAACCCGGCCGACATTAGCTGGGACACCTTCCGGTCGGGCGGGGCGGGTGGCCAGAACGTGAACAAAGTAGAGACGGCCGTGCGGCTTCACCATAAAACCTCGGGTTTGGTCATCGAGTGCCAGCAGGAACGCAGTCAGTTGATGAACAAGGAGGTAGCCATCCGGCTGCTGAAGTCGAAACTATACGAGATTGAGGTGCAAAAGCGCAACGCAGCGCGGGCCGAGGTCGAAGCCAGCAAACAGAAAATTGAGTGGGGTTCGCAGATTCGCTCTTACGTGCTCGACGACCGGCGCGTGAAGGACCACCGTACCGGCCACCAAACCTCCAATACCGACGCTGTGCTCGATGGCGACATCGATCCGTTTATCAAAGCCTTTTTGCTCGAACAGGAATAGGTTGAACCGGTATGTTCCTACAAACATCAAACATCGGCAACGTGGCTCGCACTTTTCTGGCTCTGGGCGACTCATACACCATTGGCGAAGGTGTTGATGCATCGGCGCGGTGGCCCGTGCAGCTCGCCGGGTTGCTCAGGCAGGATGGTGCTGATATGGCCGACCCGGATATTGTGGCCCAAACGGGCTGGACCACCAACGCGTTGCGGGATGCCATTCAGCTAAGCGGCAACCGGCACGATTATGATCTGGTGTCGTTGCTGATTGGCGTTAACAACCAGTATCGGGGCCGGAGCCTGAACCGATATCGCACTGATTTCCGGCGACTTCTGCAAACATCGGTGGCCTTAGCGGGTGGCCGGTTGGCGCGTGTGCTGGTGCTGTCCATTCCTGACTGGGGTGTTTCGCCCTTTGCCCGGCGACGAAATCGCGATAAGATTGCCATTCAAATCGATGCCTTTAACGCAGTAGCCCAGGATGAATGCCGTCAGCTGGGTATTGCTTACGCAGATATTACGCCCATCACGCGCCGGGCGGCCGGCGATGCCACTCAGTTTGCCGGCGATGGTCTGCATTATTCCGGAGCGCACATGCGGCTGTGGGCCGAGCAGGCGTTGCCGGTAGCGCAGCAGCTATTATCGGTGTAGCCCGCCAGACGTGGCCGCTGGTACGCCAGCCCGGCCAGGAAAGGATAGCGAACCGAAAAAGAAAAGCAGCGGGTATGTAAAAATATGGAACAGTTTCATGCGTATTTTTTGATTGGTTGATGGAAAGGGTTAGCGCGTTAGTTTGAACTTTGCCCCATAATGGCGCACCGTTCGGGCAATAATCAGCCCGCCAATAATACTGGGCGCAATCCAGGCTAAGGTGCCCAACCATTCCGGCGCGTTCAATGGCAGCACCCGGCCAAGGTTAGTTACCAAAGCCGCCGTAAACGAAGCGATATAAGCGCCACCCATACGGATGAAATGTTGAAAATACCAGTGCATTTTCTGAGCGGGCCGACCGGTCCGCCGGTGCGGCTGCTGCCCGTAATCAGCAAATGCGAATCGGAACGTTAAGGCCCCGAAAAAGCTGAACAGAACCGAAAAAAAATCGAGACCATTTTGTACCAGCAGATAAAAGCCAAACCCGATCATTCCCACACTGACCGCCAGCGTTGCATAAGTCAATCCCCGGTCGAAGCCAGTTGCCTGACCGGATTTTTGTTTGGTGGTCCGCCAGCCGGTCATGCTGAGGTAGAAGCTGAACACAGCAATGCCCGTCAGAAATAGCCGCATCATTTTAAAGGGTTGCAGTACGCAAAGCAGTAGGGCCGATGCTGCCACGAAGATCATGCAGTAGACGAATATCAAACCGGCGCGGTTGTGGAGCGGGCTACCCTTGCGGGAAAACATCGGAATCAGACCCACCAGCAGGGTAGTAAAACCGGTGGTAATGTGGGCAATAAGGAGTGCGTGGAGCAGTGTATTCATAGCTGTTTAACGTTTGCGGTTGGTTGATGCAAACGTACAGCGACGACACAGACTGCGCAAAAAATAGGGCCAAACGGCACCGTTTGGGGCGTTTGGCAAAGAAACCCGGACGTTGGGACGAATGGGAAAGGTGAACTACAAAGCCTTTAACTCAGCTACAATCGTATCATTATACTGGCGCGATACGGGCAAAACAAACTGCCCCCCCATCAGGTGGAGTTTGTAGCCCTGGGCGTTGCCCGTCACGCGCTCAACCCGGTCGAGGTTAACCACGTATGACCGATGGCATCGAACAAACGTGCGGGCCGGGTGGGACCGTTGAATTTGGTCGGCCATGCGGCTCAGGCTACTCCGCAAAAGTGTTTTATCAGGCTTGTCGTTTTTCAGGCAAACAACCGTGCAGTAGTTATCGCTCGATTCAATGAAGAGCAGATCGGCGGGGGCCAGCGTCAGGGTATCCTTATCGTTATCGGCTACCAGCGTAATTATGCCGGCTTCGGGTACAGCGGTAAGCTGGGTTATTGCGGGAATGGCCGTGGCAACCGGGTTGAGTGTAGTGGCTGAGCGGCTATATCGGCGCAACCGCAC
>JAYVAP010000806.1:0-5769 GCA_043750915.1 Spirosoma sp.
CAATGTAATCTTTGTCAATACGTTTGTTGCTACCTCTGGTCCTTCGTTGTTTCGGATACCGGTGCTGATGGTTATGACATCGTTCTGCGCAGGGTTGGCGTTGCTGGTACTCACGTTGTTGAACACAACTACGTCGGCCCCAACCGTTATAGGAATACCAACCCGGGTGTCAATACTGTATGTGTCGTCTTCGCCGTTGCAAAACCCGTTGTCAGGCGTAGAATCAGGGTCTGGATTGTCAGCCGAAACGATCTCCCAAAACTGATAATTTCGCCCGGTAGTCATCGGTACGAAGCCATAAAAAAACAGCAACAACCGCTGTCCGGGACCAATGCTGGGTACCAGCACATTTACCTGATTGGTGGCCGCATCGTAGCTGGTATTAGGCGAGGTAGGCGTTCCCACCCAATCGACCGATGTCGGGTCGGTGGTCATGCTATTATCGGTAGAGTACGCATAACCCGCTGGCATCTGTACCCGGAAGCGGACGTTGGTTGCCGTTACATTGCTCTGGTTGAGCAAATGTGTGACATAGCGCACCCGCTGACCAGCCGTTTGCTCCCGGCGCGTTACGTCTACTTTTGGGATCGACAAATCGGCAGCCGGAAACGTGTTGGGGGGTACAGCCACTACCGTGGCCGAAGCTGCTACGGTGAGACTGTTGCAGCCGTCTGGGGTACGGCAATTTACCCGGTAGTTGTAGGTGCCAATCGCCGTTGGTGTAACCAGTGTGCCCAGCGTGCTGACCTCTCTCCAAACCACTGCCAAACCAATTGGGCCAAATTCAGACCCCTCGCCTGGTGAAGTGCTGGTTGCGCTCCAAACCGGTGTTGAACCGGCGGGGCACGATGCCGTCAGGCTTACGCTGTTACCGGCCGTTGCTGTACCCGAGGCTGGATTAAGGCTAACCGTTGGCGCAGCGGGCCTCTCTACCACCGTTATCGAAAAGGGAAGCGTACTGGTTAGCCCGCTGCTGTTAGACGTGCAAACAGCCGTGTATGACTGAACGCCCGCCTGTCGCTTTCTGACAAAAATGAAACCCGCGCTAATTGGGCTACCGTTGACTATAAAGCTGGGCGTACTGCCAACCGGGCAGCTGGCAAAGATGGTAACGTCATTATTATCCTGGCAGAGCGAAGTGCTGACCGAAACAGTAGGCGGGCCGGGGGGCGTTGGTGCAATCACTACCGTAGCTGAAGCGGGTGTGGCGGGGCTTGTGCATCCGCCTGGTGTACGGCAATTTACCTGGTAGTTATAGGTACCAATCGTTGTTGGCGTTATTACCACGCCCAGCGTGCTGGCTACGTTCCAGACCGGTGTTGAACCACTGGGGCACGATGCCGTCAGGCTTACGCTGTTGCCCGCCGTTGCCATGCCCGATGCCGGGTTAAGACTCACCGTTGGTGCATCGGGCGTGCCCACCACCGTTACCAGGAAGGGCAGTGTGCTGGTCAGCCCGCTACTGTTAGACGTGCAAACAGCCGTGTATGACTGAATACCTGCCTGTTGCGTATTGATAACAAAAGAATCCTGATTCAGCGGGCCACCGACGGTTCGAAAGCTGGGCGTGCTGCCAACGGGGCAACTGGCGAAGATGGTGAATTCTTCGGCTCCCTGGCAGGTCGACTGCGCGGTGCCGCCCGAAACCGTGGGCGAGTTAGGGGGCGTTGGAGCAATCACTACTGTGGCCGAAGCTGCTACGGTGAGACTGTTGCAGCCGTTTGGGGTACAGCATTTTACCCGGTAGTTGTAGGTGCCAATCGCCGTTGGTGTAACCAGCGTGCCCAGCGTGCTGACCTCTCTCCAAACAACTGCCAAACCAATTGGGCCAAATTCAGACCCCTCCCCTGGTGAAGTGCTGGTTACGCTCCAAATCGGTGTTGTACCGGCGGGGCACGATGCCGTCAGACTTACGCTGTTACCGGCCGTTGCTGTGCCCGAGGCTGGATTAAGGCTGACCGTTGGCGAGCCGGGCGTTCCCACCACCGTTATCGAAAAGGGAAGCGTGCTGGTTAGTTCGCTGCTGTTAGACATGCAAACAGCCGTGTATGACTGAACGCCCGCCTGTCGCTGACGGATAATAATGGTACCCCCGCTAATTGGGCCACCGTTGTCTATATAGCTGGGCCTACTGCCAGCCGGGCAGTAGATAAAGATGGCATCAGAGCTATTATTATCCTGGCAGAACACAGTGCCACCCGAAACAGTGGGCGAGCCGGGGGGCGTTGGGGCAATCACTACCGTGGCCGAAGCAGCTATGTTGAGACTGGTGCAGCCGCCCGAGGTAAGGCAGTTTACCTGGTAGTTGTAGGTACCAATCTCCGTTGGTGTTATAACCACGCCCTGCGTGCTGGCTACGTTCCAGACCGGTACCGAGCCGCTTGGGCACGATGCCGTCAGGCTTACGCTGTTGCCCGCCGTTATGGTGCCCGACGCCGGATTACGGCTCACCGTTGGTGCATCGGGCGTTCCTACCACCGTTAAAGAAAAGGGAAGCGTGCTGGTTAGCCCGCTGCTGTTAGACGTGCAAACAGCCGTGTATGACCAAACGCCCGGCTGCTGCGTGTTAACGGTGAAAGAAGCCTGGACAATTATGCCACCTGTACCCGTGCGAAAGCTGGGCGTGCTGCCAACGGGGCAGCTGGCAGAGATCGTTACTTCATCTGTACCCTGGCAGGTCGATTGCGAGGTGCCGCCCGAAATCGTGGGCGAGCCGGGGGGCGTAGCGGCTGTCTGCTCGTAGGCTCCCCGGTCGATGCGGCCCTGCACCCGGCTGTCGCCACCCAGGTCCGTAGCCGACACGTTACCCACCGTGCTGGCAGGGTCGCCGGAGTCGATGGCGGGGCTGCTGATTTGCAGGCGGTAATTTGCGTTGGCCGCATCAACAAAAAGCGGATTGGTATCGAGGTTGTTGGAGCCGCTCAGACCGTCCCAGACCCCTATCACCGAGTAGCTGGCTGAAGAATTTGCGTTAAATCCACTGATCCGATAGTTATTCCTGTTCCAGATGATGCTGTTGAGCCACTGGCTGGAACCGCCACTTTCGTAAAAACCACTTAATGCTGCAGATGCATTATTATTATCGGCAATGGTGCAGTTTGTTAAGCTTAGCGTCCCTGATGCATTGTACACACCCGCACCCAACCGGCGGGCCGTATTGTTGACGATCAGGCAGTTGATGAGCGACGAGCGGGTATTGTCGTCATTATAAAGACCTCCTCCGCCTTCACTATCACTAAACTCTTCGGCTTCTTCAACAATGTTTCCCTTAAAAGTGCAGCTCAGCAGCGTCGGGCGGCTTCCTGATGTGCTGTACATACCGCCCCCTTTGCCGGGATTGGGTATCTGACCAAACGGGGCTTCTACCTGCCCCTGCGCCCGGTTTTTTTCGAAAATACAGTTAGTAAACCGGGGCAATACTGCCTGGTTATAAACGCCACCGCCTAAGCTGGACCGGTTGTCGCTAAAGGTGCAGCTGGTGTAGGTAGCGGTGTTCTTGTCTGCATTGAATGTTTCGGCGTAATTAAGAACGGCTCCGCCCAGACTTTCACCCCTATTGTCGCTAAACTGGCAGTTTATTACCGTTGGGCTGGCATCGCCCCCGGTTACGGCGTAGTTGGCTAATCCCGCTCCGCCCTTCACGGCATAGTTATCGTTGATCAGGCAGTTGGCAATCGTAGGCCTGCTACTGCCCGATGCTGTGCTCTTATTATAAATAGCCGCTCCGATATTGTCTAACAGCGTAGCACTTTCGACAACGGCCCAGCCTTTGGTGACAATGAAGCCATCCAGGTGTGTAGCCGTGCCGGCATCTAAAAACGTGACTACGTGATATACATCGTCCGAACGGGTGAAGGGAGAATTGGAATCGCCCGATAGAATTGAACTGGATGGCGTGAGTGTTCGGCCACTCAGGTCAAATTCGGTGCCGGGCGTGCCAGCAAATCCTCCGTAGACTTTCACACCTGATTTAATAAAAAATGTTTTGCCGGCATTGCCAACGCCGGCACCAATGGTAGTGGGCCGCTGCACGGTAGGGCGGTAGGTTCCGGCGGCCACGAAGACCCGGCCGTTAGGGTCCGAAGCATCGATCATGGCCTGCAAATCGGCCGATGCGTTGTTCCAGTTGGTTCCGAGTCCCGTTCCGGTAGCGGTTTCCTTTACGTATCGGGTCGTTTGCGCCCACACGCCCGTGATGGCTAATAATGAAAGGAGAAAAAGGAGGTATATATGTCTGATCATAATACTTGAGGGTTTGTTGGTTTTCAATGAGAAATGCAGCCGAAAGAATAATACCTCGTGCTGCTCAGTTCAGGGGTACCGCCAGAAATGCACCCGGCACAGCCCCATACCCGAGGGGAAGCGGCCATGCCGGGGCAAGAACGAGGTCGTTAATCGCAATCGGCTACGATGTTCCAGTGGTCTGATTCGCACAGGGTAACGTCTTCAATTTTGCATTCCGACTTGTCGTCAGCAATAAGCTTGACATCCCACTTGCCGCAGTCTACTTCCACATCGACGGCATCGCCGGGCTTCAGGATTTCGTCATCGTCGAGGATGTCCGCGCCCCAGTGATCTTCCTCGTCGGGCGAGATAAAGATCTGGTCTACGTTGAACTTGGTCGTGTTTTTGATGTTGATGGTCTTCTTGTCGGTCCGTTGTGCGGTAGTATAACGGGTTGCGGCAGTAGAGCCAATCAGGAGGGTAATGGCCAACAGGAGTGTGGCGGGGCGGAGTGATTTGGTAAACATGGTGGTAATCTGGTTTTTAGTGAAACTGAATTGATAAATTGATTGGTAAGCACTTTAGCGCAGGCTGCTGGTGGGCACAATGCGCGTATAACTGATGTCGGAGAGCGTGGATTCACCCGTCGATTCGTCGTGTTCTGAATAAGTAGCCACAAACCAGTGACCATCTTTGGTAACCCAGCCCACCTGATTGATCTGGGCGGGACGGTTGTCGCCGGTTTGTTTGGAGTAGGTCAGCGATGTGGTCACGGTGTAGCGCAGGGCGGCATAGTCGCCGTCGGGCGTGCGTAGCGTACCGAAACCGTCGAAATTAATTTCGCTGTTGGTCTCCACTTTCAGGTCTTCCTCGCCCGGCTCGTCCATGATTTCGTTTGAATGGTAACTGCTGCCCAGCTCGAGGGGAACGCTCAGGAAGGTGGCCCCGTCGGTAGGGAATTCTACCTCATAGTCCTCTCCGCTGGCCAGGTCGATGCCAAAGCCGAGGTCTTCTACTTCGTCATTATCGAGCTGGTACTGCCGGTATCCCACGTAGCTGCCGTCTTCGGCTTTGAGCCGGGTGGCGTGGGTGGCGTTGTGCAGCCGAATGCTTTGGGGTATGGCACCGGGCAGGACAAAGTCGCGCTGGATGAACGCATCGAGCTCATCGATGAGGGTAGCGGGAATGGTCCATATCTGCGCGTTTTCGTCGTCGGCCTGTCCAATCTTCATCCGGGCCGTGAAGTCGTCGTTGCTGGCGATGTACATGGCTTCTGACTTACCGGGGCGGGCCATGCTGGCAAAGTCTGCGCCCGAGAATCGGATGGCCGATGCGTTGCCAACGCGTTTTTGCAGGCGTTGCTGGGTGCGGCTCACCAAATTGGCGTAGCGCAGTGCACCGGCTACGTCCTTGCCTGCTTTGGCCCACATATCTAAGTTGGCCTGCCGGTTGAACTGCGGAAATACGCCTGTATTACGTTTGATCATGCCATCACACACAAAGCTGGCCGTAGCCCGGGCCGGAGCGGTGGCAAACAACATGGCA
>JAYVAP010000807.1:0-2689 GCA_043750915.1 Spirosoma sp.
AACGCCAGCAACATGCCCACGGCGTGTTCGGCAACGGCATCGCGGTTGCCTTCGCCCGCATGAAAAACCTGAATATTTCGTTTGGTAACGGCCTCTATATCAATCAAGTCTAATCCGGCACCGGCCCGGCCAATAAACTTGAGGTTGGGTGCGCATTGGAGCAGGGCCTCGTCAACGGTGGTTTTACTCCGAATAATCAACCCGTCGAAAGGGGCAAGGCGGTCGAGTAAGTCGGCGCGGGTGATGGTTGGTTGGTACTCGAACCCAAAACCGGCTTGGGTCAGCATCGGGAAAAGCGAGGGGTGCATCTCGTCGGCAATCAGAATCGTGGGGTGGGTCTCAGACATCCGTAGATTATCGTAACTTGCGTAAAAATTTTGTACTACTGCTTTATGAACATACAAAAACAGACAATGTTCGCGTTTTTGACCGTTCAGAATGGCAAATGAGCGCGTAAAGAAGCACTTTTTTGGACATCTGCTCCCAATAGGTTTGGCCAACAGATTAACCCAATAACAGCAGTGCTTCGTAACGGATTCCCACTATGGAAGAGCGTCAGCCCGAAAAGCGTAACGATAAAAATAACCGAAACAACCGCAATCGGAACCGAAACCGGGGCAACCGCGACGGCGGTGATGCGGCAACCCGACCGCGCGATGGTAGCCCACGCACTGGCGGCCCACAGGAAGGTGGACAGCATGAAGACGGAAACCCGTCGGCAAAGCCCGAACAAATAATGGCTTATGTTGACGATGCAGGCGGAAACAATACTGTTTCCGAAGGCCCAGCAGCCGTTTCCAAAAAAGACAACCCCGACAGCCCTCGTCCCGACAATCCCCGTCAGGGCCGCAACGGTAACGGTGGCCGATCAGATAGGCAACCTAATGACCGTCAGCGGGATAACAACCCACGGCAGGATCGAGGAGACCGTCAGGGCAACAACCGCCAAAAGGGCGACCCGCGTCAGGGTGGCCCACGAGAGGGTGGCTCTGAAACGAGCATTTCGGAAGAAAGCCGACCCGATGCAGGACGGCCTGAACCAGGCCGCGCCGAACGTTCAGACAGCCCCCGCCCCGAAGGAAGTGGACGGGGCGAAAGTGGTCGTCAGCAACAACCGAATCAGCGAGAGCGGGGCGAACGCGACCGAAACCGGGGCGACCGTGATCGGGATAAAGGCCGCGACCGTGACCCGGATAGAGGTCGGGATCGTGACCGAGATCGCGAACCTGAACGGGAACGCCCGTCGCGCAACGAACCTTCGTTGATTCAGGAATGGAGCCGCGACGATGAATTACGCCCCGGCGATGCCCGCCCCGGCGAGTCGCGACTGGGATCAATGAAAATCACAGACCTGGCCGGTCGTGGAGCCGCTGATGTGGCACCCGAAGACCGCTTGGTGGTGGGTATTACACTCGGCGATTATAACGGTATTGGGCCGGAGGTGATTCTTAAAGCTCTGCAATACAATCAGTTGCAGCGAGTTTGTACGCCCGTTATTTACGGCTCGATGCGAGTGTTGAACCGCTACCGAAACCTGCTGAACCTGAAAGACTGGAGCCTCAACGGGATTCAGAACGTGGAGCAGGCGAGCCACAAAATGACCAACGTCATTACGTGCTGGAACGAAAACGCCCGCCAAAATCCAGTCTCTGAACCGCCCGAACCCCCTAAACCGGAGCCAACGGTCAGTAGCGATGAGCCGAAAACCGACGCGCCTTCGACCGATGCAGAAGATGAAGCCCAACCCGTAACGGCTGACGTGCAAACGGCTGTTGCCGAACCCGTTGCGCCCGTTATTCAGGCCGAGGCAACGCCCCAACTCGCCCCATTTACGCACGAAATTCAGCCTGGAAAAGTGACTCCCGAAGCCGGACAAGCTGCCTGGGCTTGCTTAGAACGTGCCGTTGAAGACCTGAAAGCCGGGAAACTCCACGCGCTTATCACGGGGCCGATTAACAAGCACAACATGCAGTCGGAAACATTCAAGTTTCCGGGCCATACCGAATATTTGGCCGAGGCTTTTGGCGTTCCCGACGACCTGATGTTTATGGTTGGCGAAACCCTGCGGGTGGGTGTGGTAACGGGTCATGTGCCGCTGGCGAAGGTGCGCCAGAACGTGACCCGCAACGCCATTCACCAAAAGCTGACGATGATGATGCAGTCGCTCAAAGTGGATTTCGGTATCGAGAAACCAAGTATTGCGGTGCTGGGTCTGAATCCACACGCGGGCGAAAATGGCCTTTTGGGCACCGAGGAACAGGAAACCATTAGCCCGGTAATTGAGGACTGGCGCAAAAAAGGCGAGCTAATCTATGGCCCATTTCCTGCCGACGGGTTCTTTGGAACACGCGGCTACCGCAAATATGACGCGGTTCTGGCCATGTATCACGATCAGGGCCTGATTCCGTGTAAAGCCATTGCGTTTGAGGAAGGCGTGAATTTCACGGCGGGTCTGCCCATTGTTCGCACCTCGCCCGACCACGGCACGGCCTACGACATTGCCGGAAAAAACCTCGCCGACGAAACCTCTATGATTCAGGCTATTTACCTTGCCTGCGACGTAGCCCGTCGGCGCAAAGAACACACAGAAACCGAAGCAAACGCTCTAAAAAAGTGATGAGTGATGAACGATGAATGATGAGTTTGCTGACCGGTCCGCCGGTGCGGCACGAAGTATTCATCACTCATC
>JAYVAP010000808.1:0-2855 GCA_043750915.1 Spirosoma sp.
GAATGCGCAGTTGGTAACCAGAATTAACGACCTCGTTACGGCGCACCCTGGCACCTGTACGCTGCATCTGCACGTGGTTGATCAGCAGGAGCGCATTGACATCAGTATGCAGTCCAGGACGCTGAAAGTCTCGCCCGTCAACGCCCTCATGCGGGCATTGGAAGCCCTGGAGGGCGTGAGCTGCAAAGTGGCATAGGAATATGAATTGTATGGGAATTACCGGTATCTTTGTGACAACATGCTCACCCCGCTTCCCATCAGAACAGCGCGCTTAGGGTGGGCTTTTTATTTTTCAGGTAATGAGTAAAGTAACTTATAACAAGCCCGCCCTCACTTACCAGGATCAACTCAATCAGTTAAAAAGCCGGGGATTAACCGTTCAGGACGATGCCAAAGCCCTGCATTTGCTTCAACAGGTCAGCTATTACCGCTTGAGCGGGTATTGGTATCCACTTTTAGATAATAAAAATTCGCATCGCTTCAAACCTGGCGTCACCTTCGAAACGGCCTTTCGACTGTACTGCTTCGATAGGGAGTTAAGAAAGTTGATGTTGGCCGAGTTGGAGAAGATTGAAGTGGCCATCCGGGCGCGCATGATTTATGCGCTCTCTCATCAGTTTGGGCCATTCTGGTTTGCCGATGCAATGCTGTTCGTTGACGCGACAAAACATGCTAAAACGATTAATAGCCTGACCATCGAGTACACGCGTAGCGACGAACAGTTTGTAAAAGCTTTTAGACAAAAATACATTGATCCACTTCCGCCAAGTTGGATGCTGCTTGAAATTGCTTCGTTTGGTTCATTATCCATGCTTTACAAAAATCTGAAACCGGGATCGTATAAGCGTGAGATTGCTAATTTCTTCGGTCTCGATGACCATACATTCGGCTCCTGGCTTCATAGCATCGTGTATTTGCGAAACGTGTGTGCCCACCATAGCCGACTGTGGAACCGGGTTATGAGCATTCAGCCGCGTATTCCCAGAAACCCGCAAAAAACCTGGTTAATGAGCCATTCGGTAAGCAACAACCGAACTTATTTTGCCTTTTCTATGATTTTATTTCTCTTGAAAACAGTAAATCCAAACCATCGGTTTTTACAGAAACTTGCGGCCTTGTTCCAGAAGTACCCGGAAATAGACAAACAGGCAATGGGATTTGACGTTCATTGGCAACAAGAGGAATTATGGCAGTAAACTGAAAATACGAGCGATCATAAAAATCAAAAATATGGCGTGAGCTGAAAAGTGGCGTAGCGGAAGCCGCCCCCCGCTCGGGCAAAATAGACAAAGTGCGTATCTTTGCGGCTGACTGATTTTGTATGAACGCGACCTTCGCCAACGACCTGTTCCGCCACAGCATCCGGGACTACCACCGCACCGACCACGTCGATACACCCATCGATAATCCATTTGCCGACGACGATATTGCGCATCTGCTGTACCAGAAAAACTGGATCGACACGGTACAGTGGCACCTCGAAGACCTCATCCGAAGTCCGGCCATCCGGCCCGACGAGCTGGTGACTATCAAACGGCGCATTGATCAGTCGAATCAGGACCGGACCGATACGGTTGAGCAAATAGACAGCTGGTTTTTCGATCAGTTCCACCATGCCACGCCCAAACCCGGTGCCCGCCTGAACTCCGAAACCCCCGCCTGGTTGCTGGACCGCATGTCGATTCTGCAACTGAAACTTTTCCACTTCCAGGAGCAAACCGAACGGCCCGATGCCCCCCAGGAGCACCGCCAAAAGGCCGCCCAAAAACTGGCCGTATTGCGCGAACAGGAAACCGATCTGGCCCGCTGCTTCGACGAGCTGCTCGAAGACATCCGCACCGGCGACCGCTATATGAAGTTGTACCGGCAAATGAAAATGTACAACGACCCCACGCTTAACCCGGTTCTCTATGGGCATACCGCCCCAACCAATCGGGGTGAGAGCCAATCCTGAACGGGCATGAAGCACCTGCTGCTCCTTCGTTTTTCGGCCATGGGCGACGTAGCGCTGCTGGCACCGGTTGTGCAGGCGTTTACGAATTGCTACCCTGGCGTAAGCATCACCGTGGTAACAAGGCCCAGATTCGCCGTTTTCTTTGCGCAGTTTCCCACCGTCCGCGTTTTCATTGCCGACCTTGCCGGGCAGCACAAGGGGCTGACGGGTTTGTTCAGGCTGTTTCAGGAACTTCGCCAGATAGCCCCTTTCGGGCTGGTGGTCGATGCCAACGAAAACCTGCGCTCTGCCGTACTGAAAAGGTTGTTTCGCATGGCGGGCGTGCCATCGGTGACCATCAATAAAGGACGCGCCGATAAAAAACGGCTTACCCGGAAGGTCGATAAAATCCGCCGTCGGTTGCCCCACAGCATCGAGCGGTATGCGCAACTGTTTGGCACGGCGGGTTTCGCCGTTGAGCCGCCGGCAACCTTTTTATTTTCTCCCGCTCCCTCTGCCGAAACTGAGCTGGCGGCCTTTCTGGAACGTTGGCCAATGCCCGCCGGTGAGCCGTGGTTGGGCATGGCACCGTTTGCCCAGCACGTACCCAAAATGTGGCCTTTCGAGCGGTTCGGGCCATTGCTTGGGCAAGTCTATGCCGATCAGCCGGTGCGCATTTTCCTGTTTGGGGGTGGTGTTGAGGAGATTGCTCAACTCGAAACGCTGCGGCAACATTTTCCGCAGGTTATCATTGTGGCGGGGCAGCTTTCGCTGGGGGCCGAACTGGCCCTTATTCGGCGGTTAAGCGGCATGGTCTGCATGGATTCGGGCAACATGCACCTGGCGGCCCTGAGTGGAGTGCCAGTGGTTTCAATTTGGGGAGCCACCCACCCCGATGCCGGTTTTGGACCGTGGCAACAGG
>JAYVAP010000809.1:0-3394 GCA_043750915.1 Spirosoma sp.
GTGTATCCACTCCCAGCGGTAGTAGTTCCCCGGCGTTTCGGGGTCTTTGGTATCTAAATACAAGTCCCAGCCCTGTTTGCGGTAGTCCGTACCGGCCAGTAGCTCATTGCGATACTGGGTATAGAGTTTCAGAATGGGCGGGGCCGCCGTGAGCAGTTCGGGGGTCGATTCGTAGCGCAGGCCGGCTCGGGTTTGGATAGTCAGGGTATACCGGCGACCTGCCACGCCCCGAATGCCGCCCGGTCGGGTCTGGTAGAGGCCGCCGTTCACTTCCTGTAGGGTTTCGCGGGTGCCCTTATCGTCTTCCACGGTCACCACCGCCCCCGTTTCCAGCAGGTTGAGTGCCTGTAGGGTGTAGTCGGCGGTGCGGGTCAGCTTAATGGTGTAGGGACCGGGCTGATCTGTAATCTGGCCCTCAACTACCAGCGCAGGCGGTAAACTAAGCGTTTCAGGCTGGTATTCGGTCACGCAGGCCAGCACCAGCACCGGCAAAAACAGCAAAAAGAAAAGACGACGAGTCATGGTCAGAACTTAAAATTATAGGTCAGCGACGGGAAAGCCGTGCCGAAGATGGCTAATTTGTAGGCATTCGAGTCGGACCGGGGGTTTAGGCGGTAGAAAACAGAGTAGGCGTTTTTGCGGGCATAGACATTGTAAACCGAGAACACCCAACTGCTCTGATTACGTTTTTTGCGGAGCGGATTCTGCTCAAACAGCATCGAGAAATCGAGCCGGTGGTAATCGGGAATACGTTGCTGGTTGCGGTCCACGAAAATGGGCACCAGAACACCGTTGATGCTGGCGCGGGCATAGGGCTGCGTAATAGGCCGACCAGTGCTGTAGGTAAAATTGAGCGACAGGCTGAACCAGGCCGTTGGTCGGTAGGTAGCCAACATATTGAAGGTGTGCGGCTTGTCGAAATTAGCTGGATACACCCGGCCATTGTTAACCCGCTCGGCGGCAAAGGGACTGTCCATGGTCAGAAACGTGCGGGCGTAGGTGTAGGTGGCAAAACCCGTCCAGCGACCTTTGTTTTTGCGAATCAGTCCTTCAAAGCCGTAGGCCCGCCCGCGCCCCTGCACAATCTGGGTTTCCACGGCTTCGGCCAGTTGCAGTTCGGCCCCATCGCGGTAGTCGATGGCATTGCTCATCGTTTTGTAGTAGACCTCAGCCGAAGCTTCAACGGCGTTGTCGGTCGTGTTGCGAAAAAAGCCCAGCGACCACTGATCGGCAATTTGTGGCTTTGTATATACGTCGCTCAGGTGCCAGCGTGAGGTAGGCAAGGCAGCCGTGGTGTTGGTGATCTGCTGAATATACTGGCGCAGCCGACTGTAACCCGCTTTGATGGCGTTCCCCTCACCCACCGACCAGCGGACGGCCAGCCGGGGTTCCAGCCCGCCCGCCCAGTGGTAAATGGCACCAGCTCCGTAGGTTTTTACCCCGCTTACCGACTCATCCTGCCGCGAAACGCCTTCCTCATAGGTTCGCACGGTGGCTGTTCCCCGGTTGAGCAGGGCCGAAAATCGCAGCCCCGCCAGCACCGCCAGCGCGGGGGTCAGCTTCCACTCGTCCTGCACATAGGCCGCCAGCTCGTAGGCCCGCTCGCGGGCCAAATCCAGCGGCAGCACACTGGAACGCGGGCCGGGCGTGCGGGTGTTGGGCTGGAGCACGTAGTCGATCAGGCTCACCCCCGCCTGCCACTGATGCGTTTCGTCGGGCGTAAACGTCACGTCGGATTTGAGCTGACGGTGCCCCACACCCGACCGCAGCCGAAAAGCGTTGGCCGAATCAGCAGCCGACAGATCGGCCCGGTACTGGCTGACAATCAGCGAGGTAGCCACGTTTAGCTGCTTGCTGACAAAGTAATTCCAGCGCAGGGTTCCGTTGATGGTCTGGTAGTTGAACTGCGTGGACGATGCGTTTATTTCTTGCCCCGACAGCGAGTCGGACGGGAGTTTGAACACGTCGGTGCTCACGTAGCCCGTCAGCGTGATGGTGTTTTTTTCGGAGGGCTGGTATTTGAGCTTGGTAGTCAGGTCATAGAAGTTGGCCCGTGTGCCGGTTAGACCGGGCGGGGCCATCCGGAACAGAAAATCGTTGAACGACACCCGCGTTGCGGCCAAAAACGACAGTTTGTTTTTTATGATCGGTCCCTCCACGCCCAGCCGGCTGGCCACTAAGCCAATCCCTCCGCCAACACTCCATTTTTCGGCATCCGGCTCCCTTATTTTCACGTCCAGCACCGACGAGGCCCGCCCGCCAAACGCAGCCGCCACCCCCCCCCGGTTCAGCGTTACGTCGCGCACCACGTCGGGGTTAAAGACCGAGAAAAAGCCCATCAGGTGACTGGGATTGAATATTGGTGCATCGTCGAACAAAATCAGGTTCTGATCGGTGCTGCCCCCCCGCACGTTGAAACCAGGTGCCCCTTCGCCCACCGTTGTCACACCGGGCAGCAGCAGCAAACTCCGCACCACATCCACTTCACCCAGCAGGGGCGGAATGCGCCGGATGCTGCGGATGGTTAGCTGCGAAACCCCAATTTCTACCTTGCGCACGTTACGGTCGGGGGCCTCAGTTGTCACCACCACTTCTTCGAGGTCTTTGGCATCGTCGTTCATGGCAATTTCGCGAAACAGAATCTGCCGCAGCGAAATGGTATCGAAGCGGGGCCGGTAGCCCACGTGCGTGAACTTGAGCACGTAGTCGCCGACGGGCATGGTGATAACGAAGAAACCATCTTTTGCCGTTACGTAGCCTTTCGAGACGTTCATAACCACAATATTGACCCCTTGAATGGGCTGTCCTGTTTTGGCATCCCGCGCATAGCCAGTCACCGAGAAAGCCGGCACGCGCTCGGCGTTTCTTTGTTGGGCCCGTGCGCCGTTGAGCAGACACATCAGGACGAGTAAAAGTCGAAAGTGCATAGATGAGTTGTTGAGGAAAGCACATAGCCGGACAGATGAAATCAGTGCGGGCTTGTTTTAAGACAGAAAGAAACGTTGACACACGCCAAAGCAACAAACGTTCATTTTTTCCTCATTTCTACCCGTCGATTTTGAAAATAATCACCCATCTCTCTCACAGTCATTGTATTAAACGTCATTTTTCTTGTCAGTCCGCCTTTTCGGCCCATCGCCACGCCGTAGTTCATGTCCAGCAACCCGGCAAAATTATGGGCATCGGGGTTGATACTTAGCCTCACGCCCTGCTCCATGGCATAGTCGATCCAGTGCCAGTCGAGGTCGAGCCGGTAGGGGCTGGCGTTGATTTCGATCACGACATGATGCGCTGCACAGGCATCAATAATTGCCTTATGGTCAATGGGATACCCTTCTCGGGATAGCAACAGCCGCCCCGTTGGGTGGCCCAGTATGGTGGTGTAAGGGTTTTC
>JAYVAP010000810.1:0-4098 GCA_043750915.1 Spirosoma sp.
TCATAGCCCGCAAACGGCACGATTTTCGCACCCAGCTGCTGGTGAATATGGTGGAGGGGAACTTGCTTGAACGACATCGGCACGGGAGTTATGGGGCAAATTTACGAAGGGATTACAGACTTGGGCTTGTTTTTACCCGGATGCGGGTCAGCTGAGTAAATACCTTGGGTCACTCCAACGTAAAATTGATGGGCAGGTTATACTTCACCCGCACCTTCTTACCGCGCTGAACACCGGGTTGCCAACGGCCGCTCATGGCTTTAACCACGCGCACCGCTTCCTCATCAACCGACGGGTTCACGCTTTTGAAAACTTTGTAATCGCAGAGGGTTCCATCCGCACAAACGACGAAATTGACAATCACTTTTCCCTGCACGCCTGCCCGTTGCGCGTCGGCCGGGTAGCGGAGATTTTGGGCCAGAAACTGGCCCAACCCTTCTGATCCGCCCGTAAACTCCGGTTGTTGATCTCGTACGGTGTAGCGGATTGTGTCGCCGTCGGCTGTGCGGGCCTTACCACCCTGGCAGATGCCCTGTTCAAATCGCTCTTCATACATGTATGAACCATCAGCGTATCGACCCGTCCAGAGACCTTGTTTATACCCATTTTTGTAAAAACCCTCTTCAACAAACTGTGTTTGCCGGGTAGTATCGCTGAGTGATCTGGTATTTTCCCGATAAACGGCTCGGCCGTTACCCCCCTGAATCAACGGCTGGCCGGTGCTCTCCCATAAAGCCGCAACCTGCTCCCGCCTTTCAGGTGTTGACAGCGATTTTTTTTCAACTAACCAAATTTGCTTTATCTGCCCGTTCTGATACCACGAGCGAAAGGTTTGCCGAGTTTGGGTTTCCTCAGTCAACTGGGCAACGCTCCCATTGGCGTGGTAGGCCAGTTCGTAACCTGTTTGTCTGCCGTTTTCATAGAATAACTGTCTGACCGGATTACCCGCGTCGTCAACTCGAAAAACTCGCCCCTGCCACTGCTCATCAGCTTGTTGAATACCGATTTCATAACTATGTGCTCCACTTTTTTTCCGGACAAACGCCAGCCGATGATATTCTTTCCACTCCTGACGCTTTCGCTGGTAGACCACGACATCTCCGTTTGGAATGCCATTTGTATCTAATGGCGTGAGTTGCTTGTAAAGCGCTTTCTCACTGCTGTCAGCTAAAGGTTTTCTGTCCTGATCGTAGTACGTAACCCGGGCACCATTCACGTAGGAAAAGGGTGCGTTAGCCTTGAACGTAACCGGAATCATAACGTACTGCCGAACGACTTTACCTCCCTTTTGCGCTGGTTGCCACGCGTTGAAGAGTCGGAACGCCCGCACGGCTTCGCGGTCGAGTTCGGGGGTTTTACTTTGCACGGCTTTTACATCGGTTACATGACCATCTGTTTCCACAATGCCGCTCACGACAACTCGACCACCAGTACCTTTCGATTCAGCCAGTATCGGCTTACGAAGATTTGTTTGCAGGAACGTGTTCAAATAAGATATATCACCGCGTGGCTGGGCAGCACTGTCTGTTTCAAAAGCTTGATAAACAGTTTCCTGAGCGATGGCAGGAATACAAACAAAGAGAATAAGGGACAGAAATAAGTTTTTCATGAGTAAGCATGATTATGAAATCGGCACTAAAGTAGCGAAGAGAATACTTATTAGCAAGGGGCAACCAATAGGGTTCAATGGGTAGATACGACCGCAAACACCCTTATGGCAACATATACTTTCCCGATCAAAGCGGCTCGAACATGACACATTTGAAAATGATTTCTCCTACAACCAATTCGCTGCGCTGGCTTCTCCTGCTGGTAACGGTCACTGCCAGCGTGGCACTAACCGGCAAAGAACCTATTGGCGTGGGTGCCCGCGCACCCAAAGGAGCCGAAATTCTTTTCGACGGTTCGCGCCGGATGCTCGACCAGAAGTGGATCTACTGGAAAGGCCCCGGCGTAGTGGCCACGCTGCCGATCAAGTGGGCCGTCGAGAAAGACCCCACCGGTGCGGGCATGGTTGTCAACAGCAACGACCCGTCGGCAGCGGGCGGCAAATTTGGGGCCGCCGACATTGTGACTAAGCAACAGTTCCGAGACTTTCGGCTACACGTTGAGTTCTTTGTGAGCAAGGCGGGCGGAAACAGCGGTGTATATCTGCAAAACCGCCACGAGATTCAGATTCTCGACGGCGACTCGACCACGCACGGGCTCGGGGCGGTTATCAACGAATCGAAGTCGCCCTACCAGCTCTATACCGGCATTGGCCAGTGGAACGCCTATGATATTCAGTACCGGGCAGCCCGGTTTCAAAACGGCCAACGAACCGAACTTGCCCTGGTAACTGTGTATCTGAACGGTAAAAAAGCCCATACCAACCAGGCCATCAAGCAGGTATGGGGCGGGCCAAATTCGGGCATTGACGGCGGTAATGACGACGGCAAAGGCATTACCGATACCGAAGGCGGCATCAAGCTACAGGCTGAAGGCCACGACGTTCTGTACCGGAACATCTGGATTAAACCGCTGGTTATAAAAAAGGCAGATACCAATTTCAAATAACATATCGCGGCTCTTTGCCGGGTATAAATCTGCCCAACGCCCTGCTGACCAACCCAATCTATGGATACCAACGAACAATCAACTGGCGGCAAGTCGCGCCGGTTTTTTTTGAAAACGCTCGGCGTAGCAGCCGCAGCCGCACCCGCAGCCCTCGCCGAAGCAAAAGCAGCGCACATTACCCCGCCAAACTACCTGAACTTAGTGAAAAACCATGCCAGCACGGCAGCCAACGGCAAGATCAGGCTGGCCCTCATCGGCACGGGCGGCATGGGCATTGGCGATACACAAACGGCCCTCATGGTCAACGGCATTGAGGTGGTGGCGGCCTGCGATCTGTATGACGGTCGCCTGCGCCGGGCCAAAGAGCTGTGGGGCGATGGCCTGACCGTTACCCGCAACTACCGCGAACTGCTGGAACGCTCTGATATCGATGTGGTCATTAACGCCACCACCGACCATTGGCACGAGAAAATATCGTCGGATGCCATGCGTAAAGGCAAGCACGTTTACTGCGAGAAGCCCATGGTGCAGAAAGTAGAAGACGGCCACACACTCATTAAAGTTGCGGCCGAAACGGGGAAAATATTCCAGGTGGGTAGCCAGTTTGCCTCGTCCATTATCATTACCAAAGCAAAAGAACTGCTCAAAGCGGGTGAAATCGGTGAAATCGTTTTTGCCGAAGCGCAGTATGACCGCCACAGTGCCATGGGGGCCTGGCAATACTCGATCCCGCCCGATGCGTCGCCCCAAACGGTAGACTGGGACGCTTATCTGGGCAGCGCACCCAAACGCCCCTGGGACCCGCTCCGCTTTTTCCGGTGGCGCAACTACCAGGACTACGGCACCGGCATTGCGGGCGATTTGTATGTTCACCTGCTCACATCGCTCCACACCATCACCGGCTCCAAGGGTCCCAACCGGGTGTACTCGAGCGGGGGAATCCGGTATTGGAAAGATGGCCGCGACGTGCCCGACATTCAACTGAGCATCTACGACTACCCAAAAACGGCCGAGCATCCCGAATTTAACCTGACCACGCGGGCCAACTTTGTAGATGGCGGTGGCGGGGCCTACTTAGTTCGGCTGGTGGGCACCGAAGGCGACCTGTCCATTGGCTGGGATAGCCTGACCGTCCGCCGGAACAAATTTCCGAAAGCACCGGGCATGTCGATCGATAATTTCCCGAAAGATCAGAAGGAGCTATTTCTGGCGGAATACAGCCGGTTATATCCCCAGCACGCCGAAATGGAGGGGCCAAAAGAATTCAAATACACCGTTCCGAAAGACTACAAAGGTGACCGCTACGAGCATTTCGTCAATTTCTTTAACTCGGTGCGCGACAACAAGCCCAACATCGAAGATGCCACGTTTGGTCTGCGCACCTGCGGCCCCACCCAGTGCGGCAACCTAAGCCTTGCGCAGAAAAAAGCCGTTAGCTGGGACCCGATCAGGATGAAAATTGGTGCTATAGCGTAGGCGAACAGGCTGGTAACGTCCCAAAAAACAACGGTAAACGCCAATGGCGTTTACCGTTGTTTTTTC